>DATGWQ010000148.1:0-2520 GCA_035299385.1 Bacteroidales bacterium
GACAAGTCCTGAGAACGATCCGGAAAGCTGCCATGAGCCTCCTCCGTTGACGCTGTACTCGTACGTGCCGTAGCCGCCCGAAGGAGCAGAGATGGTTATCGTGCCGTCACCTGAGCCTGCGCATGAGACATTGGTCGAGGCCACTGTTGCAGTAAGTGCTGCAGGCTGCGTTAAAGCAAGAGCGGGAGCGAGAGTGAGAGCGCAGGCAGGATTAGCTGCATCCCTGATTCTCACATCATAGACTCCAGGAGCAAGACCTGTGAAGAGGCCTGAGCCTGACCAGGCTGTTCCGCCGTTGATGGTATACTGGTAAGTGCCGTATCCACCGGCTGCTGCAGTTATCGATATTATTCCGTCATTGACACCGTTGCACGAGACCATTGTCGGTGTTACGGTTGCACTGAGTGCTGCCGGTTCCGTGATCACAAGTGCAGCGTTGAGAGTTGCAACGCAGGCTGTATGTGCAGCATCGCGCATCTGCACGTTGTATGAAGCAGGAGCAAGACCGGTGAATGTTCCGGATGCCTGCCATGCTCCACCGATGCTATATTCGTATGTTCCGTACCCGCCTGTCGGAAGCGAGATAACTATCCTGCCGTCTGCTGCCGCGTTGCATGTGACATCATACTTCACGACAGTTGCAGAAAGCGGCCCTGGTTCGGTTATCCTTAGGGCTCCGTCAAGTATCCTGACGCATGCCGTATGGGCAGCATCCCTGATCTGTACATTGTAGAAGCCGGGGGCAAGAGCTGAGAAGCTTCCCGAAGCCTGCCATGCTGCACCGCCATTGATGCTGTACTCGTAAGTGCCGTATCCTCCAAGGGGTGCACTGACTGTTATCGTTCCGTCACCAGCGCCGTTGCATGTTACGTTGGTTGAAGCTACTGTTCCGCCAAGGACAAGTGGCTGGGTGATGAGAAGTGCAGGGTTGAGTATGATGACGCATGCCGGGTTAGCAGCATCACGTATCCTTATGTCATAACTGCCCGGAGCAAGTCCTGCGAAGCTGCCTGATGACTGCCATGAAGCGCCACCGTTGACCGAGTAGCCGTATGTGCCGTATCCGCCCACAGGAGCCGTGATGGTTATGATACCATCATTAGCGCTGTTGCATGTGACATCTGTTGAAGCAACCGTAGCCGAGAGAACTGCAGGCTCGGTTATCACCAGGGCAGGGTTAAGAGTGACAACACAACCGGTGTGTGCCTTGTCTCTTATCTGCACGTTGTATGAAGCCGGGGCAAGCGCCGTGAAGAGGCCTGTTGCCTGCCATGAAGCGCCACCGCTGATGCTGTACTCGAATGTGCCGTATCCGCCTGCAGGCGAGGTGATGCTTATTGTCCCGTCAGCAGCGCCGTTGCAGGTTACATTCGTTGGTGTAACAGTAGCAGTGAGGGCCGGAGGCTGTGTTATGACAAGCGATGAGTTGAGAACTATAACGCAAGCCGTGTTGGCTGCATCCCTTATCTGCACGTTGTATGTTGCAGGAGCAAGACCGGTGAATGATCCCGATGCCTGCCATGATGCACCGCCGCTTACGCTGTACTCATAGGTGCCGTATCCGCCTGTTGGTGAGGTGATGTTGATTATACCGTCATTGGCACCGTTACATGTGACCATCACGGTCGTTACAACAGCGCTCAGTATCGGTGGCTGTGTAATTGAAAGTGAAGCATTGAGCACCTTCACGCAACCTGTATGAGCTGCATCGCGCATCTGCACGTTGTAGTTGCCCGGGACAAGTCCTGAGAACGATCCGGAAAGCTGCCATGAGCCTCCTCCGTTGACGCTGTACTCGTACGTGCCGTAGCCGCCCGAAGGAGCAGAGATGGTTATCGTGCCGTCACCTGAGCCTGCGCATGAGACATTGGTAGAAGAAAGCGCAGAGCTCAGGGCTAAGGGCTCAGTGATAATCAGAGCGGCATTGAGTATCCTGACACATGCAGGATTAGCTGCATCTCTTATCCTCACATCATATGATCCGGGAGCAAGGCCCGAGAACAGGCCTGACCCTGACCATGTAGTTCCTCCATTGATCGTATACTGGTATGTGCCGTATCCACCCGCTGCTGCAGTTATGGATATTATGCCGTCATTGACACCGTTGCACGAGACCATTGTCGGTGTGACAGTTGCACTGAGGGCTGCAGGTTCGGTGACCACAAGTGCAGCGTTGAGCGTTGCAACACAGGCTGTATGTGCAGCATCGCGCATCTGCACGTTGTATGAAGCAGGAGCAAGACCGGTGAATGTTCCGGATGCCTGCCATGCACCACCGATGCTATATTCGTATGTTCCGTACCCGCCTGTCGGAAGCGAGATAACTATCCTGCCGTCTGCTGACGCGTTGCATGTGACATCATACTTCACGACAGTTGCAGAAAGCGGCCCTGGTTCGGTTATCCTGAGGGCTCCGTCAAGTATCCTGACGCATGCCGTATGAGCTGCATCCCTTATCTGAACGTTGTAGAAGCCGGGGGCAAGAGCAGAGAAGCTTCCCGAAGCCTGCCATGTTGCCCC
>DATGWQ010000149.1:0-2519 GCA_035299385.1 Bacteroidales bacterium
GAAACCCGGGCATACGCATGGAACATAGTCCACATTATTTTCTTTACACCATTTCATATCGCCAAGGATGACATCCCTGTACCGGTCAATGTCGTTATGAATCAGGGGGCTGAATCTCTGCACCATCCAGGGCATGACCAGGTCGGCTTCCTTTATCAGCTCATGGAGGAACGGATCATGTATGCAATCTGCATTCAGATCCCTCCAGAAGGTAGGTACGCCAAGCATAATCGAGCAGCCGCCGTAATGGGGGTCATACTTGAGGAAGTCCATGAAGCGCTTAAGGCCTATATTCCTGATATCATATGGCCTGTCGGGAAAGCCAACGCCCCAAATCACAACAAGCGGCTTGCCCCTGTGAAAAAGGTATGTTTTGGTTCCTTTCTGATTTGTAACATTGAGTGAATCGACCAGGTGTTTCCAGTCGCTGATCAATATGGAACAATCCTCCCCTGATCGCTTCAGTCCTGAAAGATCATACATAACGGCAATCGCCCTCTGGTACTTCGATGCAGCTTCAAGTGCATTGGCCAGGACTCCGTCGGCTATTTTCCTGCCGTTTCCCGGCTTTGCCGAGTTGAAGAACCGCTGCATGAAAACACCGTCGAGGCCGTAATCCTTCATCCATTTGAAATGGAGATCCACGGTGCTTTTATCGTCAGAACTGAAAAAACGGGCTGTTGTGCCATCCTTCAATTTGAGTCCTGTTTCATACGTTTTCTGATATTCCGATACATCGGGCCACATATCGATCTGGATCCTGGAGGGATCGGAATACAATAACTGTCCTTCCCTGGGAGCCCGGAACCAGCCCTGGTAGCCAGCCATGATCAGGGTCTTATACGAGGGATACATCGTTGTCTGGGCATGTCTGGATTGCGGCGTGGCAACCATCTCAAACACAGCCAAACAGATTAAAAGCGCAATTATCTTTTTCATTGGATATTTGTTTCCTTCGAATTTTATTATTAACTTATTACTTACCAGCTGGGAATTTAGTGTGACAGCTTGAATCTTTCCCTCTCATTTTGCTTTTTCGGCTGAAGGAGGTACCGATCCGGCCGAACTGCCCCATGATTTGTTGGGCCTGTTTCCCATAACAAGCTCAAGTGTTCCCCCGTTCTTTATATCATCGTGGCTGAACCATGGCTTGTTCCATTCTTTCCCGTTAAGCTTAGCAGATTGTATGTATTTGTTCTCGTCGGAGCAATTGGCGGCAGTTATTTTAAATTCCCTTCCATTAGCAAGCTTGACAACCGATTCGGAGAATACCGGGCTGCCGATATTATAGGTTGGAGAACCGGGAGTGACCGGGTAGCAGCCTATTTTTGAGAATACCACAAATGCCGAAGTGCCGCCGCCATCCTCATCACCCGGGACGCCCATAAGGTCGTTACGGAACCATTCAAACAAAAGTGTCCGGATGAGTTTCTGCGTCTTCCAGGGCTGCCCGGCATAATTGTACAGGTATGGAATGTGAAGGGAGGGCTCGTTCGCCATTGTAAACTGGCCAACATTTCCTGTCTGATCGGGAAGCTGTGCATAAAACTCGAACTTGCTTTTGCCGAGAGGCTCATTTAAGGTTTCATCGAGATTTGCAGCGAACTTGTCTTTCCCTCCCATCAGGCCGATCAGATCGGCAATATTATGCTGAACATCCCACCGGTAAGTGTAGGCATTGTTTTCATCATAATAATCACGTGCGCCCAAACCTCCTGAAAATTTATAATCGAAAGGCTTTATGAATTCACCCTTGCTGTCTTTCGGATGGAAGAACCCGGTCTCGGCATTGTACAAGTTGCGGTAATTATAGGAGCATTTCAGGAAGTAATTGTAATCTTCGGTTTTCCCGAGCTCTTTTGCTATCTGGGACAAGCACCATTCATCGTATGAAGTGCCAAGAGTAACCGCAACGGGCTGCCGCTTTTCAAACTGATGTACTTCCGGTATTGATTCCTTTTCACCTGCACCCAGAGCAGGGATGTATCCATGTTCCCTGTAAAACTCATCAAGCTTCCCTGCAGGTTTGCCCGACCATGGGGCAAGCGTCTTTTCAGTGATTCCTTTCCGACACGCCTCATATGCCTTTGCGAGGTCAAAATCCTTCAATCCCTTGCGCCATGCATCGATAACTGTCGCAACCGCATGGTTGGAATTCATCCTCCTGCTGTCACCGGTTATCTCGGGGAATGTCGGCATCCATGGTTTTTCCATCTGGTCTGCCATCCTGAGATATGATCTTATGACATCTGTCTCGACTTCAGGCTCAATAAGAACCCGAAGCGGATGTGCAGCCCTGTAGGTATCCCAAATCCAGTCATCAGTATAGAAGGGAATGCCGTTGGAATCATGCACTTTCCCGTCGAAAGCGCTGAAATACCTTCCATCCTCGGTAATATTTACCGGACGTTCATATGTCCTGTACAATGACGTGTAAAAGACTACCTTGTCATTCACCGAACCCCCCGACACTTTTATTTTACCCAGTGCGTCATTCCAGGTCCGGCGTCCTTCAGACA
>DATGWQ010000150.1:0-13141 GCA_035299385.1 Bacteroidales bacterium
ATAGGAGTGTTCCTCATGTCAAGTGAGATTTTTGTGGTCTGTGAATATGCCGGACTCGCCAGTATATTCATCATACCAAGAAACAATAGGAGAGTAGTGATTTTCATTTTTAGAAGTAATTTCCGGTATCGGTATCCTGAACCGGTCAAACTACAATTCAGAAATTTTTTCATACTTTTGAAAAGTTAGTAGGTTAATACTCAGTGATGTTTTGCAAAAAAATCATTTAACCGCTAATTTGAGAGGGATTGTGTTACAGCACTTTTCCTCTCTTTTTTAGAAGTTTCAGGGTGATGAGTTTTTCATTGTCAGCAGGTTTAGATTAATATAATGGTCTCAGTTAAAAAATTTCAATCAGTCAGTTTGCGGTTACCTTCAATGGAAATATTATAACTTTTTTTCTGGGAAACGTGCCGTCAGGCAGAGGTGTCCGTTTTATCTCCCTGTATCCGATAGGAGACGAAATTTCAAGTAATTTCAGAATATCGGACAGCGTCTCATCTTCAAAAGTAGCCCTGTACCTGTAGTCATTGAGAGAGTTTCCCTGGATCTCTATATCGACATTGAATACCTGGCTGATCTTTTTGGCTACTTCACTCAACGGTTCATTGCGGAATATGAGTTTCCCGTCTTTCCATGAGATATATTTATAGGTATCCTCATTATAGACGGACATGACTCCAGTGCTTTTATTATAGATCATGTGCTGGTCAGGGACCAGCCGGGATATCAGGCAATCCTTACCATTTATATCAATGTCGCTGACTGATACTTCACCGGTCACAAGAGTAACTTCTGATTGCTGATCAGAATTAAAACCGAGGATATTGAATTTTGTGCCTGTGGCTTTGACAACAATGTCTTTAGTCCTCACAATGAATGGCATTTCCTCATTGCTTTTAACTTCGAAATAGGCTTCGCCGTTCAGGCTGACTTCCCTGTGCGATCCGGTGAATTTATCAGGATATCTTAAGCTGCTTCCCGAATTAAGCCATACGAGCGAGCTGTCGGCAAGCCTTAATGCCGTACGGGTTCCAAAGGTTGCATAAACTTCATTATAAACAGGCTGCTGAAAGGATAGTTCTTCAGCTGGCTTTTGAAACGGTTTCAGCATATTCCAAATCACCAGCGGGATAATCAGGACAGCTGCGATCTTTCCCCAAACTGTCCAGATCCTTCGAATGGTTGACTTACCTGATAACCTATTGTTGATTTTTGTCAATGCAGTGCTGATATCAATCTGGTCAGACACGCAATCAGGGTTGGCTGTTGCCCAGATATTTCCAAGCTGGCCGAAATACTTTGCATTCTCTTCAGAAGCATTTATCCATTTTCGAAGGTATTCCTGCTCATCCTGACTTGCGTTTCCTGAAAAGTATTTTGCAGCTATTTCTGAAACAGTTGAGTTTTTTTCTTTTTCCATACAACAAAGACGATTGACGAAGAGATTACCACAATGGGATTGTCAATTATTTTCATAAAATTCTTTCAGGAACCTTCACATCATAAACCTACATGTTTGGTAAACCACTATTGGCAATATGATATAAAATTCTACAGGAAAATCCTCAGAATGACATTTTTAGTTTAAGTGGGCAGGGTTCTGTGATTTATTCCAGGTAGTCCTTCAGATCTTCCCTGAGAGAGCTGAGAGCTTTGCCTATTCTGACCTCAACCGTTCTTACAGAAACTTTTAATCTTATTGCAATGTCCTTGTATTTAAGACCTTTATAACGGCTCATGCAGTATGCTTCGTATATTTCAGGCGGAAGCTTGGCAAGTGCGATTTTAAGAAGATCCTCCAGCTCGGAGTTTATCACATAATTATCGGTATTGTATTCGTATGATGCAAGTGTTGCCGAAGCATCCTCCAGGTATTTCTGCCTTATTTTCTCATGCCGGATCCAGTCAATGCACCTGTTCTGAACACAACGGAGAAGATATGATTTAAGGGAGATGTCAATGGTGAGGAACTTGCGATCGTCCCACAATTTGACGAAAGTGTCCTGGACAATCTCCTCGGCAATCTCCGTCTCCCTGGTAAAATTCATTGCGAAGAGTACCATGTCCCTGTAACAGGTCGTGAAAATAACCGTGAATGCATCCCGGTCACCTTCCCTGAATCTTTTCAACCAGGTTTTTTCCATCAGCTGGTATTACCCCGAATGCATGGGTAAAGTGATTTCTATCAAATTTAGAATTTAAGGAGACCAAAACAAAATTAATATGGCGGCTTTTTCACATTGAGTGAATCCATAAAAATCCGTGAGATCAGTGTTTCCCGTTGTGAAAAAAGGAATATCAGGACAATCCTGATTTCGTTAGAAACCTTATATGACTGACAACAAACCTCAGCTCGCTCCAGGTTACATCATCCCCAAGCGCTTCTTTTACAGGCCCGATTCTGAGCTCTTCGTTTCCATCGAAATGCCGAGCGATGAGGTCGAGCTTTTCCTGTGAAAGAAGCTCAGCGATCCGGACCTCGCCCGTGCCTACATAATAAGCCAGGTGGGATTCAATGGTTGTCACAGAAAGGTTCCTTTGCTCTGCAATCTGAGAGATCGTTCTGCCTTGCTTTAAAAGATCGAGGCTTTCCTTTCTTGAATCACCTTTGACCTTCTTTGGTTTCCTTTCCCTTTTCACAGGCTCGACATCTGGTGGTTCGACATTTTCCTCCCTGCAATATGCAGCGATAATATCCACAATTTCATCCCCAAATTTTTCCGATTTTCTCTTACCCATCCCTTTGACACGCTTCAGGGCAGATAAAGACCGCGGCATAATAATCGCCAGTGTTTCCATCGTTTTCCTCTGAAGTATCATGTATTCGGGAAGGTGTAATTCCGAAGCTTTATCTCTTCTCCATTCCTTCAACTGATTCAGCAAAGCAGGCTGAGTGACTTCGCCTGTGCCGGCACTTTCGATCTTTTCTTCCCGCAATCTGGTCCGCGGAGCTTCGATTTCTGATTTTGCCCTGACTTCAAGATAGTGACTGATATCAAAACCTTGCTTTGCAGTATTGAGGCATGCAAGCTTGACCTGGCTTTCCTTTTTCAGTCGCTCATGCACCTCCCTGAATGCTTTCCTGACTTGTTTATTGTCTGTCTCCAGTGAAAAGCCTGTGAGGATTCCTTTCATCGCTTCTTCAAGCTTCACTGAAAAAAAATCACCGGCTTTCCTGACACGATCCTGCAGGAATTCATCCGACGCAGATTCCCGGGCTAAAATTTGTTTCAGCTGCAACCGGAATTTTTCAGAAACTTCCACAAGGTCTTTGCTTATGCACGAGAGGGCGGTTTCGAGTTTTTCCGCAGGATTTCCTTCAATGCTGCCCTTGTGCTCCCTGGCAATTCTAAGACACTGGCTGATATTCTGTGAAAGATGTGAAAAATCGAAAAGCTCATAAAGAAGCTTCTGCCGGTAAGCTCTTTTTGATTCTGTAAGGGCCTCCTGCCCGGGCTGGTTCTGTTGTGTTTCCTTTATGAAGCCGGTAACAGAGGGATTATCAATAATGCACCTGTGATCCAGGGGAGTGCTCAAAACAAGACCTTCCAGGTTTCTGCAACGGCTCAGCGCCACATATACCTGTCCATGAGCAAACGCAGCGCGCGCATCGATTACGGCCCTGTCAAATGTAAGTCCCTGGCTCTTATGTATGGTTATGGCCCAGGCGAGCTTTAGCGGGTACTGTCTGAACGTGCCGATCACTTTTTCCTCGATATCCTTAGTCTCATCATTAAGAGTGTACTTTGTATTCTGCCATTCAGCAATTTCCACGCTTATAGGGAAATCATCTCCCGGGCATTTCACTATTATAGTGTCTTCCTCGAACCCTTCGATCTTTCCGATTTTGCCATTGAAGAAAAGCTTTTCTCCGGAAATATCATTCTTGACAAACATCACCTGGGCACCTTTTTTCAGAACGAGCTCGCCGGCATTCGGGTATGATGATTCGGGGAATTCATTTTCAACGCTGGCCTGGAATGAAAAGGATTTACCGGGAAGCTTTTCAAGCTTTGAATCATTGATAATCTGCGCCTGGTGATTATGGGTTGTAAGAGTTATGTAACCACCCCCTGATTCAGTATTGAAATCAGGGATATATCTTTTATTAAGCTCGGTGAGGACGTCAGAATCGACCAGGTTTTCGCGGATTTTATTCAGAAGGCTGATGAAGACTTCATCACTTTGGCGGTAAATATGCTTCAGCTCGATTGTGATATAATCCGTACTCTTAAGGGCCAGGCTCCCAAAGAAGTAGATCTCCCTGTAATACTGACTGAGGATCTCC
The DNA here is from genome assembly GCA_035299385.1 of Bacteroidales bacterium. GTDB lineage: Bacteria > Bacteroidota > Bacteroidia > Bacteroidales > VadinHA17 > LD21. Next base: position 4,292 of record DATGWQ010000150.1, read on the forward strand.
ATATCGTCTTCCTTTGCCACAGGCGCAAGCTGCTGCAGATCGCCGATCATGAGCAGCTGTACGCCGCCAAAGGGCAGCCCGCTGTTTTTATACCTTCTCAGATTTGAATCGATGGCATCGAGCAGGTCAGCCCTTACCATGCTTATCTCGTCAATCACAAGAAGATCCAGGCTCCTGATGATATTGACTTTTTCCCGGTTCATCTTAAAGCTGTCCTGCTGTTGCTGGACGGAAGGCTTCTTACCTGGAACGTAGAGGGCCGGGACAAAAGGGTGGAAGGGGAGCTGGAAAAATGAATGAATAGTTACGCCGCCGGCATTGATCGCTGCCACCCCCGTCGGAGCCAAAACGATCATTCTTTTGGGAAGGATCTTTTTTAGCTCATGGAGAAAAGTGGTTTTGCCCGTGCCCGCTTTGCCGGTAAGAAAGATGTTGCGGTTTGTAAATTTAACAAAGTCAAATGCTAACTGAAGGTCGGGATTATCAACAGTTTCCATATTTATTCCATGCACTTTTTCATAAAAGTATATAAATATTTCTCATTTATAACTGATCCAGGTACGGAGGAAATCAGTTTTTTATAACATAATTGTTTGAAACAATTTTGTTACAAACATAAATGTTTTATATATTTGAATCAAATATGATACAAAATGGAAGCACCGTTTGTCTTCGGAAGAATTGCATATGGAGAGAATTTTACAGACAGGGAGCAGGAGACTGTGCACCTGCTGAATAATTTCAAATCACTTATTAATACCATAATAATTTCTCCCCGCCGATGGGGAAAAAGCTCGCTTGTTTCGAGGGCAGCCGAATCCGCAATAGGAAAAGATAATCTCTTAAGAATTTGCAAAATTGATCTCTTCAATATCCGCACAGAGGAACAGTTTTATGTGTCGCTTGCGATGTCCGTGCTTAAATCGACATCATCCAAATGGGAAGACGCTGTAGACTTGACGAAAAAATTTCTTAAGCAGATAGTGCCCAAAATAATACTCAATACAGATCCGGGAAATGAATTTTCGCTGAGCTTTGACTGGAATGAGATAAAGAAGAGCCCTGATGAAATACTGGATCTTTCTGAAAAAATTGCAAAGTCAAAGGGAGTGAAAATTGTTGTTTGCATCGATGAATTTCAAAACATCGCAAATTTCGACGATCCGCTGTTCTTTCAGAATAAGCTGAGATCGCATTGGCAGACACATGAAAATGTTTCATATTGCCTCTTTGGGAGCAAACGCCACATGATGCTGGATGTATTCACGAATCCTTCAATGCCTTTTTACAAATTCGGCGACCTCATGTTTCTTGAAAAAATTGATACAAGATCCTGGATTAGCTTCATCTCAGAGAGATTTTCTTCAACAGGCAAGTTTATTTCTGATAAGCAATCAGGAAAAATTGTGAAGCTTGCAGACAACCATCCATATTATGTTCAGCAGCTTTCACAGCAGGTTTGGCTCAGAACTGAAAAAAAGTGTGACAGCAAAACGATTGATCTGGCTTTCGGAAGCATTATAGGGCAGCTGAGCCTGCTTTTTGCCACAATGACGGAAAATCTTTCGACCAGTCAGATTAATCTGCTGAGGGCAATCATTGCGGGAGAAACTTCACTCTCATCGGCTGAAGTATTAAGTAAATATCATCTTACATCTTCATCAAATGTCAACAGATCGAGGAAAGCTCTGATTGAAAAGGAAATACTGGATAGCAATGCTGCGGTGATCACTTTTCAGGATCCCTTGTACATGGCATGGCTTGAAAGGGAGTATTTCAAATAAGCATCCTAGTTAAACCAGTACGACAGCTTCACGACCAGTCCCCTGTTTTTGTTCATAAATGTATCTGTGTAGGAATTGCCTGTGTAGACGATATAAAGATCTGAAACCGGGGCAAACCGCCATTGAAAACGGATATTTGTATTCAGGTTTTGTATCTGGTTATTGTACTGGATAAATGTGGTCAGAAAGAGCTTATCAGTAAATGTAATGTCCATCGATGGACCGATAAGAATGAGGCTGGCGCTGTTATAGGGTGCCGGGAGGTCTATATTGTTATAATTCATTGTAAATCCTATGCTGCCGTAAGGCTGTATCCTGTAATTCATCATTCCGCCCAGGGTGAGTCTCATCCCATTATAATAACTACCGTAATTACCGTTAAGGCCAAAGTTGAATGGTCTTCTTATGTCTGAGGTGAAGGAAGCGCTCATGGTCCTCCAGTTAAAATGCTCTCCTGCGTCAAGCTTAAGACCTCCGGTATTGGTGGGATCATAAGCCTTGTCGAGTCTTACGAAATCTTCCTGTGCACCAACTGTGAATACGCTTTTGTCGGTGAATGCAACCTGGTAAGACAACTCCGTCTGTCGATCAGTCATCCGGAGCCCGGGATCGAAGATAGCCCGGAATTTAATCCCGGGTCCATGGCTTATAATCCTCCCGGATGATGCAGGGTAGAACAGATAGCTTATTTCCGGAGAGATATCATAAATTCCGGTCCTCCTTATATATCCTGCTTCAGCGATGTAGTCGGCACCGATCCACGATTGTCCCATGGTGGCTTTCAAATGGCGCGACAGGTAATTTATATTTCCTGAAACCGCCGCTGCATCCATGTCTGAGCCGGGATAGAAAGACTGATGATAGAACACCTTTCCCGTCCAGCGGTTATCCCTGTTTGCAAAATTGTATTCCATACCGGCAACCCTGTTGTACCTCTTCCCTGTAAATGTCGAATCATCAAAGCTGCCGCTTACATCTTTGTTTACAAGGAAGCCAACAAGACTTGACCGGCTGAAGATCTCTCTCTGCAATACGGCAACACCATAGTTAGAGGCGGGGATTGCACCCTGGGAACCCGTCTGTATATCCATCATGCCTATTCTCCACCTGTCGCCAATCCTTCCCGTGAGTCTTCCGCCGAAATTGACGGGAGTATTGAGCCCAACCCGCCTAGAGAAGAATGGCTGGGCACTGGCATTGCCGAGATTTGCAAAGAGATCGCTGTTCTCGAGGAAGAACTGCCTCCTTTCCGGGTAAAACAATTCAAACCTGTCGAGGTTTATCTGCTGCCTGTCCTCCTCGACCTGCGAATAATCCGGATTGACAGTAAGGTCCAGGTTCATCGATGTGGATAAGATAACCTTTGCATCCATGCCGGCATTAACCTTCCATCTGGAAGGCTCACCAGCTTCAGTATTCCTTATCACCCGGGCGGTCGCATATGGGATAAGGGATAATCTTAAGCCAGCCTTATCGAGTGGTTTATCCCATACGAGAGTTCCGGCATAAGGAAGTGAATTGTGCGGAAACTGCCTGGGAACGGGCGCCCATGCAGATTTCTCATTTGTTTTTAGATCGAGCCGTCCGAAGTTTATACCCCATTCCTTTTCACCCCCGAAATACCTGACACTTCTGAAGGGGATAGCCATCTCGCATACCCAGCGATCATCATAGCTTTTCACTGCTGATTTCCATTTGGTATCCCAGGTGAAACTGGACACGGTCCCGTTGTTGATCACTCCGTCGCATTGCGCTCCGGCGGCAGAGAGGCCGAATACGAATCCGTTTGTCAGGTTGTTGTAGGTATCGATATGCACCCTGAAATTGTCATTCTTGTTGAACTCGAAATCCCTTCTGAGTGATTCCACAGGCCTTTTCCCGGGTGTGGGATCATAGCAGACTGCCCCGACGTAGATGTTGTTCTCATCATAAGTTATTACAACCGAAGTCTGGGCAATGGAGAACCCTGTATCGGTGGGTGTGACCCTTGTAAAATCCTTTGCGACTTCGGACGACAGCCATGAACTCTCATCGAGGATCCCGTCAATATGCATCGGCTCATTTGTACGTGAAATATGGATCAGGTATTTGTCGCGGTTCACAGCTTTTTCCTGGCCACAAAGGGCTTCACCACACAGAACAGCTATTAAAAGCAGAAGAAGTTTAAGGTCAGTCATAGGTTTTTGTGAAGGTGCAAAAATAACAAAAAACCTGCTGCCTTTGCCGGATAATTTTTTCCCAAATCAAATGTTCAGCACAAACGAATTCCCATCAACCAGCTGTACCCTGATCTCCCGTCTACCGTCTTCATTGTTAACGGTTATCCGGCTGATCAGCTGATGCAGGATTTTTTTATTGATGAAGGCATTTACATACTCGATTTTTCCTGTTTTGAAGCTTAGTGAGAGTTCTCCTTTTATGAGAAATTTAAGATTATTCTTCTGCAGGCATTCTGACTCTGAGGTTAGAATGTTTCTGACCAAGTGAGAGTAGTTATCCAGGAGGTGTATCTGAATTGCCTGTTCGGTTGTATTCATTCTTATTGATCTGTTTCCGCATCCGGCAATGTATTTTGCTGATGAGCAGATATATAAGTTTTTTGTCACAATTCCGTTATAAGCTTTGCCGCATGTTCCGCATTTTATTAATCTGTGATCCAGAAGGATATCGTATTTTCTTCTGAATTTAACCGCTTTGATCCGATCTTGCTCTAATCTCTTATTTGCCTTTCTGAAAGTGCTGACCGATATGATTTTCATGTGTGGAACCGAATATTTGACCTCTTTATAAGTCCTTATGCCTGTATAAAGCTGATGCTGCACTAATTTCCTTACTGTTGAATGAGCCCATATTTTGCCAAGTTTAGTGGGTATGTTCTTAGAATTGAGCCAGTTTGCAATTTTTATAAATCCCCACCCTGAATTATATTTTCTAAAAATTCTCCTGACCATTCCGGATTCTTTCGGCTCAACTGTGAGTATCCCTTTTTTAGACTTGTAACCATAGGGCAGGAATTTTCCTCCGGTCCAGCCACTTTTGTTGAATACTGCAGATCTTTTGCCTGATTTTATCCTGTAGCTCAGGGTTTCCGCTTCTTTAATGGCAAGCCCGTTTATAATATTCACCATCAGGAGCTGATCAGCATTTGGATTTAGAGAATCGTCAAGAGTCCTGATATTTTCTTTCAGGGAAATGACACAAATTTTTTTCTGCGTCAGCTCGTCAATAATATGGATGACTTCAGGCGTTCTTCCAAGCCTGGACAGTTCTGAGCATACGAGCAGATTTATTTCCTTGCTTTTTACATAATCAATACACTGTGCAAGTTCCGGCCGTTCAGCCATTCTTTTCGTCCCGGATATCTTCTCCCGGAATGTTTCTGCAATGGTTATTCCGTTGTTATTGCAGTAATCCCTAACGTCATTTTCCTGCCTGAAGTCGCTTTGAATATTCCTTGAGACTCTGTAGTAACAAACAGCACTGACCTGTTCCGGCGTATTCGATACAGGGTATTTCATCGGGTTTTTTGCGGAAAAGACCGGTAAGTGGTGCTTCTTCCCTAAACCTTAGCCTCTACTCTCAACGCTCATCTGACTTCCTTCATTGCCTTTTGTATCCGCTCCATCACCGGTTTTCCAACCGGAACGAGCGGCAAACGGAGAGTATTCTGGCAGATCTTCATCTCGCTCAGCATGGCTTTTACTCCTGCCGGATTGCCGTCGGCAAACAGCAGTTCTATTATTTCAAGGAATTTAAGATGAACCTCTCTGGCTGACTTGAAGTTATTTTTCAGTGAGTTGCTTACGATTTCGGTCGTCTGTGCAGGATATGCATTTGCAAGCACGGATATGACACCCACACCACCTGCTGCGATTATAGGGATTGTGAGCATATCATCGCCGCTGATAACGCTGAAATTTTCAGGTTTTCCCCTGAGTATTCTCATTATCTGGGCAAGGTCGCCTGATGCCTCTTTCACTGCAACGATATTTTCGCATTCGCGTGCAAGCTCAATGCATGTATCTGATGAGATGTTCGATCCTGTCCTTCCGGGAACATTATAAAGTATGACAGGAAGCGGACAGGTGTTTGCAAATGTTTTGAAATGCCGGAACAATCCTCTCTGATTTGGTTTATTGTAATAGGGAGCGACAGATAAAACTGCATCGACTCCGGTCAGGTCAGTTGTCCTTGCAAAATCAATAATCTCCTGGGTATTGTTTCCGCCGATTCCCACAACAACTGGTATTCTTTTATCGACCGTGTCAACAACATAAGATATTACGGCATGTTTCTCCTCTTTCGTAAGTGTTACTGATTCGCCGGTTGTTCCGAGGGCGACTATGTAATTGACGCCTCCGTCAATTATGTGGTTTATTACCCTTCCCAGGGCTGAAAAATCAATGCTCTGATCGTTTTTGAAAGGTGTGACAATGGCAACTCCGGTGCCTCTTAGTTTTTTCATTTATAGGTTTGGTTTAATGCGCAACTTCTGTTTCTGCATGAATCATCTGCAGGTAGTGCAGTGTTTGGTCAAGAAACTCACCGGTTTCAGGTATTTTCAGATCGATCATCAGGTCGTATACTTTTCCTTCCCGGTCATTGCCGGAGAGGCCTACCTTGAAGGAGGCAGCCGACAGTCCCGACAGGTATTTAAGTGGCAACAGCTCATTGAAATTAAGATCTATAAGGATATCGAACCTGTTTTTAATAAACTGTTCCGCGTCGTTTGTCATCGGAAGGTAAAAGAAAGTAAGCTCCTCTCTTTTAATGCAAGCGAGGTACCTTATTGCTGTGTATTGGTCAGGCAGGCTTTTCCCGTTGAAATAGGATATGACATTTACCTCGATGCCGTTCTCAGTCATCTTCTGAAAAAACCTGGTAAGATGAATGAACTCCTGGACACGGGAGGCATCCCAGATAATGCCTATCTTTTTAACCTGACTGAAATCTGAATACCGGGCTTTTCTTATTGTTTTCTCCAGCTTTTTTCGCAGGAGGATCTGCCCGATTTTCAACCGGAGTTTTTTTGCCAGTTCCATGGTACAAACCTAACAGTTTTTTGGAGATATCATAACGCCTGGTTATACTTCACCGATAATTTTGAGAAATTCTTCTTCACTCACAAGCGCTACGCCAAGCTCAGCAGCCTTTTCCTTTTTGGCCGGGCCCATGTTTTCACCTGCAAGGATAAAGGATGTGCTCCCTGAAACAGATGAGCCGCTTTTGCCTCCGTTACTCTCGATGATCTCTTTGTATTCATCTCTCGAATGCCTTGTAAAGGTACCGGAGATAACTATGGTTTTTCCTTCAAGCAGCGTACCGGTCTTTACTTCCTCTTTGGTTTCCGCAAGTGTTACGCCTGCAGTCCTGAGCCTGTCAACGATTTCTATATTGTCACTGTCGGCAAAGTATGCTGTTATGCTTGAAGCTATTTTTGGACCGATCTCCCTCACGGTGGTTATGTCTTCAGCCGTTGCATTCATGAGTTCATCGATGGAGCGGAATCTTTTGGCAATGGTCCTTGCAACAGTTTCACCCACATGCCTTATTCCCAGGGCATAAAGGACACGGGGGTATGGCACTTCCACCGACCTCCTGATACTGTTCATAATGTTTGAAGCTGATTTCTCACCCATTCTCTCAAGAGGGATGAGCTGCTCTTTTGTGAGATCATAAAGATCGGCAAAGTTCCTGATCATTTGCCTGCTGAACAGGAGGTCGACTGTTTCCTCCCCGAGGCCTTCGATGTTCATCGCCCTCCGGCTTATAAAATGCTCGATCCTTCCTTTTATCTGCGGCGGACAGTGGAGATAATTCGGGCAGAAATGATTTGCTTCACCTTCGTTTTTGACCAGCACAGTCCCGCATTCGGGGCAGTTTGTAATAAACATGATCCTGTTGCTGCGTTCATCCCTGAGCTTCAGTTCAACACCCACGATCTTTGGTATGACCTCGCCTCCCTTCTCGACATAAACTGTATCATTCTGGTGGAGGTCAAGTATCGCAATCTGGTCAGCGTTGTGCAGAGTCGCTCTTTTGACTGTCGAACCGGAAATAAACACCGGTTCAAGGTTGGCCACAGGTGTCACAGTTCCTGTCCGCCCAACATTGAATGTGACTGATTTCAGCTTTGTTGCAGCCTGTTCCGCCTTGTATTTGTAAGCGACAGCCCAACGGGGCGATTTTGCTGTGAATCCGAGCTCTTCCTGCTGTCCTGTGGAATTTACTTTTATAACGACCCCGTCTATGTCGAAGGGAAGTTTTTCCCTTTCTGTTTCCCAGAGCTTAATAAAAGCAAGAACCTCCTCAATATTACTGCAGAGCTTCATGGATTCAGGAACCGGGAAGCCCCATTCCTTAGCTTTCCGGAGATTGTCATAGTGTGTATCGTACGGGAGCTCGTCTGTAAGCAGGAAATAGATCATGCAGATCAAAGAACGGGAGGCAACGATTTTCGGATCCAGGGTTTTCAGAGTTCCTGCAGCCGAATTTCTTGGATTTGCGAACTTAGGCAGTCCTTCATCCTCTCTTTCCCTGTTTATCCTGTCGAAAACTGCACGGGTCATCAGTATTTCTCCACGCACGGTGAATTCTTCCGGAATATCCATCGCTTTTACCTTAAGGGGAAGGCTCCTGATTGTCTTAACGTTGATTGTCACATCATCCCCCCGTGTTCCGTCACCCCTTGTGAGTGCCCTTAAAAGAGACCCGTTTCTGTATGTGATGCTTATGGATGTTCCGTCAAACTTCAGCTCACAGACATATTGAACTTCACCTTTTGCACCTTTTCTTACCCTCGTGTCAAAATCCCTGAGCTCTTCCTCGCTGTATGTGTTTGAAAGGGAGAGCATAGGATACCTGTGATCATATTGTTTGAAAGCATTCGTGATGTCGCTGCCAACTTTTCTTGTCGGTGAATCGGCAGTGGCATATTCCGGGTATTTTTTCTCCAGGGTGTCCAGCTCATGCATCAGGAGGTCAAATTCGAAATCCGAAATAACAGGCTGATTAAGAACATAGTAATTATAGTTATGCTGCTCAATCAGCTCCTTCAGCTGATCGA
>DATGWQ010000151.1:0-59717 GCA_035299385.1 Bacteroidales bacterium
TCGGCAAGCGCCGGTGAAAATGAGATTTTCGGGAATGACATCATCATTCACCAGGCAGATAAGGGCACCCGTGCCGAGGCTTATGCTTTTTATATCGGGAATGCTGATGGAGGGAGCATTCACGACAACAGGATCGTAACAAATGTTACACCTTTCTGGATCGGCAATGCATATGGTGATGCCAGGAATACTGTTATTTCAGGAAACCAGGTTGAATTTTCGGGTGAAGCTGATCGAAGCTTCCCTGTGATTAAAATGGGACCCAACTACACTGCTTCTGGTATAGAGCTGAGATCTGATGTTTTTCCGTTAAATGCTGCTTATGTCGAAGCTTCAGGAAAGCCTCATTCATATAAAGTCTCCCGGACCCTCGGGGTTAAGGTGACGGGTAAAAAAGGAGAGCCGGTGGCGAATGCTGAAGTAATCATCAAAGATAAAAACGGTACTGAAGTCACCAGGACAGCAACTGATAAGAATGGATATCTGAAGATTGAGCTGCCCGAGTATTCGGCTGAAGGTACAGGCAAAACATACTACTCGAAATATACGATCATCGCAGGCAGGAAACGGATGGAAGTGGTGCTGGACAGGAATAAGGTGGTGGGATTGGGTTGGGGAGAGGTCGACAGATACAAACCCGCTCAGCGGAAGGGGGTTGAGTGAAATCATTCTGTTAGTCTCCCCTCCTTTTCAAGGAGGGGTGGCAGGGCTGCAATGCTATTTGCTTATTCCAATCAAATCCCTGCCGGGGTGGTTGATTCAGAATATAATACTGAAACCATTACTCTGAAAAGATTCATAATCAAGAGGATCAGAGATAATATTTAATAATCAACCACCCCGTCCAGTATGGCATTGTTCCTAAAGTAAAAGATCTTAGTCTGGCCACCCCTCCTTCAAAAGGAGGGGAGACTATCTTTACGTAATTACCTTTTAACTCTTAGTCTCATACCGTCGTACTCCATACCGTCACACCTCGTACGCCCATCACACCATCATACCATCAAACCAACATACCGTCCCGTTTAATAATCCCCGTCCCCGCTGGAGCGGGGCAGGCTCACCTTCAAAAGGAGGGGAGAATATCACAAGTTATCAGCCATTTACAAAATACTATGGCATTCAGACGGCCAATATCATTTTGGTGATTTCCGTCTTTTTAGTACTTTTCAATCGCAGATACCACACCCATGAGAACCCTTTTTATCCTATTGACATCATTATTCATTCAGCTCAGCATATATTCCCAGGATACCTTCTACTACGGCTTCAGATGCCATAACTTCAAATTCACGTACGTTTCGGATCCCAAAGTCCCCCATTTGGGGGATTTAGGGGGCAGTATTGAGGATTCAGGGGGCAGTTCAGTGGATTCAGGGGGCATTACCTATAATGCCCGTATCGTCTTCCCCGATAACCCCGAACCCGGGCGTCACTGGATATGGAGGGCGAGGTTCTGGGGTCATGAGCCGCAGACGGAAACAGCATTGCTCAAAAAAGGGTTTCATGTTGTGTATATCGATGCGCCGATGCTTTGCGGCGGTCCCGAAGCGGTTGAGCTCTGGAACCAGTTCTATGAGTACCTGGTAAAAACATATGATCTGAACACCAAGGCCGTCCTGGAAGGTATGAGCCGCGGTGGACTTTACATATATAACTGGGGTGCGGCCAACCCCGATAAAGTTGCATGCATCTATGCGGATGCACCTGTCTGCGACATCCGGAGCTGGCCGGGAGGAAAGGGAAAAGGCGCCGGTTCACCCGATGACTGGAAGCTTCATCTTAAAGTATACGGGCTCACTGAAGAAACAGTTGATACCTTCAAAGGACTGCCAATTTATAATTGCGTGAAGCTGGCCAGGGCCGGTGTCCCTGCCCTGCATGTGTGCGGAGCTGTCGACGACGTCGTTCCTATCGAAGAGAACACTTACGTGCTTGAGAAAGCTTACAAAGCAGCCGGCGGAGATATTAAAGTTATTGTTAAAGAGGGGATCGGACATCATCCCCACAGCCTTAAAGATCCGTCACCCATTGTTAATTTCATACTTTCGCACACCAATCCCGGGCTGCTCGGTGAGGCAGAACCTGAGGATGCAAAAATGTCGATAGCATATCGCGGCAATACAAGCAACAGCAGGATCAGATTCGAAAAGGAAAAGAAAGGTACAGTCGCATTCCTGGGAGGTTCGATAACATATAATCCCGGCTGGCGCGACATGGTGAGCGATTACCTCAGGGCCCGCTTTCCCGACACGGAGTTCAACTTTATTTATGCGGGAATACCGTCTCTGGGATCCGTACCGCATGCCATGAGATTCACGGCTGATGTCCTTTCGAACGGGACTCCCGATCTTCTCTTCGTCGAGGCTGCAGTGAACGATGAAACAAACGGAGCTTCACCGGAGCTGATGATCAGGGGAATGGAAGGGATCGTTCGCCACGCACTTCAAGCCAATCCGCAGATGGATATAGTGATGCTTCATTTTGCCGACCAGGACAAGATGGCTGCTTACAATAACGGGAGGGTACCGGTTGTTATAGAGCAGCACGAAAAGGTCGCTGAGCACTATTCCCTTCCTTCGATCAACTTAGCGAAAGAGGTGAATGACAGGATACTCAATGGCGAATTCACCTGGCGTGACGATTTCAAAAACCTTCATCCTTCGCCTTTCGGACAGAAGCTGTACTTCAGGACAATAAAGAATTTCTTCGATATGTCCTGGAAGGATGCTTCACCGGAAACACAAGTTCCGCATGCCATTCCTGCAAACAAGCTTGATAAATTTTCATATGATAACGGGCATTTTGAAGCGATGTCAAAGGCTAAGAAGCTAAAAGGATGGAACATTGTGAATGACTGGAAACCAATTGATGTCCCGGGAAGGGAAGGTTTCATGGATGATGATATTCTCGAAGCAACAGAGCCTGGCGCCTCATTTCAGATAAAATTCACAGGCAGCGCCATAGGCCTGTTCGTGACATCCGGTCCCGATGCTGGTATTCTCGAGTACAGCATTGACGGAGCCCCCTTCAAAAAGACCGATCAATATACAAAATGGAGCAAAAGCCTTCACCTTCCCTGGCTGCTGATGCTGGAGGACGAGCTGCCGGAGGGCAGGCACAAGCTGATCGTACGTATTTCGGCAGACAAAAATCCGGAAAGTAAGGGTACAGCGTGCAGGGTTCACAGGGTGGCGGTGAATTGAGATCATCATAGACCTCACCCCCTGAATCCCCCTCCCGCTGAAGGGGAGGGGGACAATCGTGTACATGAAATATATTACATTAAGAAGCTAGCCCCTCCCACCCCGGGGGAAGGGTTGGGGAGAGGTCGACAGATACAAACCCACCCCGGGGGAGGGGTTGGGGAGAGGTCTGCTGTCAAAAATTTTGATTATCTTTAGTTTCCTACAAAATCATCTATCAATGAAAATCAATCGCCGTGAATTCGTATCGACTTCCCTTGCCGCTACGGCAGGGATAGCTGCAGGAATAAAACCTGCCGCATGGTCAGAGCAGGCTGCGAAAGCAAATATAAAGGTTGGTTTGTACAGCATCACCTATCTTGGCGTATGGTACAGGGGAGAGGCGCTGTCGCTTCCGGATGTGATAAAACGCGCAAAGAAGTACGGGTATACAGGGGTGGAGATTGACGGAAAAAGACCACACGGGAACCCCATCGACTGGCCGGCTGCAAAATGCAAAGAGCTGAGGAAGGTTGCCGACGGTGAAGGGATAGAGATCTTCGGCGTCGCTGCAAACAATGACTTCAGCAGCCCCATGCCCGAGTTCCGTGAAGCGCAGGTGCTTTATACAAAAGAGCTGATAAGGATGACAGCGGACCTGGGCGCAAAAACCCTCAGGCTGTTCCTCGGCTGGCCCGGGGTGACGCTCCACCCGCAGCTTGCCAGCTATGATGTTGCCCGCGACATCTGGGCTTACACCCATTCGAAGTTCACCGCTGAGGAAACATGGAAATGGTGCCGCGACGGCATTGCCGAAACAGCAAAATACGCCGAAGCTGCAGGCGTCACTCTTGCCCTCCAGAACCACAAGCCTGTGATAGTCGATTATCCCGAGGTGCTTAAGATGCTCGGGGAAGTCAAATCTCCTGCACTTAATATCTCGCTTGATGTCCCGATAATGGACGATAAGAGCGCAGCCAATATTCAAAAAGCAGCAAGGCTGGTCGGCAACAGGCAGGTCCTTTCTCATTTCGGTGGCGAATATGACAGGGGAGCGGACGGGAAGGTAATCGGCCAGGGTAACTATAAGGACCTGGGTTACTACAGGGATTTCGTAAAGGCCATGGTCGATATCGGCTATAACGGTTACATGAGCTATGAGCTCTGTCACCCCCTTCCTGTCGTGAACGGCCAGACAGTCGGCATCGAATTCGCCGACAAGAATGCGCAGCTGGCATGTGAATTTATGAAGGGGCTGATTGCGGAGGCGGAGGGGGTGAAGATTGATAACTAGCTTTTGTGTGCTATCCGGTAATCGGTATTCGGTAATCGGTATTCGGTAATCGGTGGTACTTCACAAAAATTACGGATGCAGATGCTGAGCAACTTGAAACACAACATTGGATTGAAGTTGCCCAGAATACTGCTATATTGATTTTGATTTAAGCCAAAAATTGTTAGTTAAATGCGAATCAGTAGGTAAAATGCTTCAGAGTATGATAAATAAATCTTCTGCATTCTTTAAACCCTAAAACTGATTACCGATTACTGATCTAAATAACCTTCATGGAACGTCTCCTCTATAAGATCACAATAACCGGCTCCGTCCAGGGAGTGGGCTTTCGCTGGAATGCCGTGCGCGAGGCCAGGAGCAGGGGGATCACAGGCTATGCAAAGAACCTTGATGACGGGAGCGTTTACATCGAGGCTGAAGGATCAGGGACACAGCTCGATGATTTTCTGATATGGTGCAGGACAGGTCCGGCGTTCGCAAGTGTCGAATCGGTGGTGTTCGATGTTGCAGAAGCAGTGGGGTACAGGGATTTCGGGATTGAAAGGTAAGGTATTTTTAAAGTGAAAGTTACCGGTTACCGATTACCCTTTCCGTGTTATCTGTGTCTCCGTGTTTATTTTAAAATAACTTCAATCCAAATAAACAACTCAATGAAAAAGATTCCTTCTCCCCATCGCCCTCTCACCCTGTCGCCCACTCTCCTTCTCACATTTTTTATCGCTATTCTGGTTCTTGCCTCCTGTTCGATCGACCCCGATTCATTGTACCGGGATTTGCGGGATCATGCCGATAAGATCAAAGTGATCAACACCCATGAGCATCAGCACCAGCTTTCGGATTACGGCAACATGAAATTCGGATTCTGGCCGCTTGTCGCCATAAGCTACCTGTCAGCCGATCTTGCATCGGCGGGAGCGAAGCCTTACGACCCTGAGAAAGTCAAAACAATGAGCACCGATGAGCTTTGGGATCTTTATGGTAACGACCTGGATCATACCAGGAATACCAGCTACTACAGCCAGTTCGCTGAAGGTTTCAGGAAGCTGTATGGCTTCAGCGAATGGTATTTTACAAAGGCAAACGTGAAAGATCTTTCCGCAAGGATCGGGAAGAATTATGAGGATTATCCCAAATGGTTCGATGAATCATTCAAAAAATGCGGCTATGAGGTTATGATCCTGGACCAGTACTGGAAACCTCTCAACACTGACATCGATACTTCTCATTTTGCACTGGCCTTCAATATCGGCTTTGTCGTCTCGGGAGCCAGCCGGCGTCCTTTGAAGCTGCCCGGTGTTACTGCCGACAGGACAGTCACGGGTCAACCCCTCGACCTGGATGATTATCTCCGGAGCTGTGACGAGCTTTTCAGGATGAATGTTGAGAAGCATGCAGTGTGCATCAAAAACTCAATGGCATACCAGAGGACACTTTATTATGAGGATGTGCCTTACGACGAGGCGAAGGAGCTGTTCATGAAAAAAGAGCTTTCACAGGCTGAGGCAAAGAAGATCGAGGATTACATCTTTCATTACATAATAAAGAAAGCCACGGAATACAACCTCCCCGTGCAGGTGCATACCGGTTATCTCGCAGGCAGCGGCAACACCCTCGAAAACGGGAACCCGCTAAATCTTAATAACCTTTTCCTTGAATATCCCCATACAAAATTCATCCTTTTCCATGGCGGTTTCCCCTGGACAGGCGAATGTGCTGCCCTGGCCAAGATGTTCCCTAATGTTTATCTCGACCTGGTCTGGCTGCCACAGATCTCCAGGCAGGAAGCGGTTAACGCACTGGACGTGATGCTCGACTGCGTTCCTTACAACAAATTCTGCTGGGGAGGCGACTGCCAGCTTATAGAGGAATCGGCCGGTGCGCTGGAGTTTGCAAAAGATGTTGTTTCGGAAGTGCTTGCAAACCGCATTAAGCGCGGTTTAATGAACCGGGAGCTTGCAGAAGAGATAATGGATGGAATTTTCAGGGAAAATGCGATGAAGATCTTTGCGTTGAAATGACTAGGAATACTTATTTACATCATTAAGCCATTTATCAAGAATAAACAATTCCTTCTTGCCCAAAAGGGCAATATCCGTCAGCTTTTTATAACAGCTGATCATATTGTCCGCAATCCTGTCCCTTCCTGTTTCAAGCTCAAGCTCACATAATACTTTGCAGATCGTGTCATTGTTTTTGTATCCCGGGATCTCATCGACAAAGTCTTTCATCAGGTTATGCTCATTCCTTTCCTGGAAAACAGTGCTTTGATGGAACAGGATCGACCAGCCACAAGTCCATGCTATACGCTGTGCTATGAATGACCTCAGGATATCAGTCATCCTGAAACTGCAGAACGAAGGCAGGTACATAAGCATAAAAGCTTCCCTGAACCACGTGGTATTCTGGCTGTTGAAAGGACAGATCTTATTGTTTCCGAGGGCAATGTTTCTTCCCTTTTTGAACTCTACAGTCTGGTTGAATACCATCCTGTAAATAGCATCCACATCGGTATTGCCATTGGCAAGGCCCTGCTGTATAGGGCAATTATTTTCAGATGATGCGCTCAGCCCGGGATTGATCCTTGAAATATGATTAAGGGAATATCCGCGTGGCCAGATATTGACATCAGTAAAATACCTGTAAATATTTACCCATCCGTTTGTTACCGGCTGACTTGCTTTCACGCAGCTTTCTCTTTTCTTCCAGAAATTGTCAAGAGGGTAATTGTCATCGTCAGTTTCAATGATTACCGCCGCACCGGCCTGAATGGCTGCGAGATACCCGAGATTTTTCCTGGAATAATGATTATACGGCAAACATGAAGATATCCCGAAAGGCATTTTTTTCTGACGATCCACGGAATAAAAATCACAACCGTCAAGGGAAAAATTCTTCGGGCTCTTTTTATCTCCGATCAGGATAAACGAAATATCACGCACAGAAGCCTCTTTGGCAAAGGTTTTTATGACAGGGTTTTCGGGTCCCTGGATTGAAGTGATGACAAGGAAGCTGTTTTTCATTTATCTACTCGATGAAGGGGGACCGTAATGTGACTCTCATGAAAAAATAACGGAGCAGCACTGCGATCGAGTTGATGACAACCCGCAGGTTTACATTTTCTGACGGAGTGCGGTAAACAATTGGGATTTCGGAGCATTTCATTTTTCTTAGGAGGAATTTCAATTCGGTCTGGTAGAAATGCGCTTTTGAATGAAGCTTATATTTCAGGAATTTCCCGACAACTTCAGAATTAAATCCCTGGTATCCAGATGTCATATCATGCAGATGTGTTCCAAGCAGGAGGTTTGCCAGGACAGTTCCCCCTTTCGAAAGAAACTTCCTTTTAAATGAGGAGGACATGATTTTGCCATCACCGATAAAACGGCTTCCATATGCACAATCATTGCCTTTATCGAGGGCCAAAAGGAACTCGGGCAATGCTGCAGGGTCGTGTGACATGCCGGCATCCATTTCAATTATGAATTCATGACCATTCCTGTAAGCTTCAACATACCCTCTCAGGTAAGCGTCGACAACATTCCTGTTTTCAGGCGCCCAAACGGTATGGAACCGGTCATCTGTAAGAGAAAGCTGCCTGCACAGATCCAGGGTGTTGTCTTTGGACGCATTATCGACGACAATGTAAACAGAACCGCCGCCAATTTCATCGAGTGTCCTTCTCAGGCATTGGATAAATGGCAAGAATTCAGAAGATTCATTGGCCATTGGAATGACGACAGCGAAATTTTTGTCCATTCTCCGAATACTGTTGCAGGTAAATATAGGATTATTTTAACAACCACCCCGTGTCAATGACGTCTGTGCCGGTCCGGATCATTCAGCTTCCTGTTTACATAATGGCTCAGGACTGCGCTTCCCGCTCCTATAATTGCTCCGCCAAGCACATCGGAAGGATAATGCGCCCCGAGGTGCATCCTCGAATAACCCACGGTGCCGGCCCAGGCAAAAGCGGGAATGACGACGTACCATTCAGGGTAGTTAAGGCTGAGAGTTGTGGCGGCGGCAAAAGAAGCCGATGTATGCCCGGAAGGGAATGAAGGATCGCCCGCACCTGTTTTCCTGGTGATGTCGGGATAAAGGTCAAACGGGCGCTTCCTGTTAACGATGTATTTGAGTGACTGTGCAACGGCAATGTCAAACAGGATAGCCTCGCTCATCTCGAGGGCTTTTCTTTTGGCAAGGTCATCGTGTTTTATGAACCCGGTAATGCCGGCTGTCAAAGGGATGGCTGCCACCAGGTAGCCATGTGAATCCGAGATGAACCGGAAGAAGTTGTCAGAGGGGAGATCCTGTGGTGAGTTGATCGATCTGAGAATACGAATATCGAGGTTTTGAGAAAAAGAAACCGGTGGGATCAGCAGCAATATAAGTAAAATACGAATCCTCATTCATGCGGGTACATGAAGCAAAGTTACACAGAGTTTCACAGAAGGCCTCACGCCTTATTTATTCTTCTTAAGTATCAGCGATATCTTATACCCCAGCGAGACCTGGTCTTTCCTGATGAAATTGTTATATACGATGACAGAAATAATAAAAATCGCGATTGTGGCCACTGCTACCCTCAGAAGATAAGGAACTATGCTGATCACATGCTTTATCCGCAGATTAAGCCTCAGCATGAACCTCTTCATGTGATTCTCGGGAGGGTTATAATGCACGAACTTTTCCCTGTTCTCCCTTATAACTTTTTCTATGTAATCTTCATCCTTCATCGGTTACTTTATGTCAAAGACAGTTAATTAATTAACATGCTGCATTGAGTAACCAATTTGAATAATATTTGTTTCACGTTAAAGGACACACCAATGCGTCACCGAAGATGTGCACCTGGTGCGGTATATGACATTGACCGTGAGAAAAGATAGGAATATTCGTTTGCAATTTTTCACATTGTTATTATCTTTGCATCCTCAAAACTGCTCTGTGGTGTAATTGGCAACACGTCTGACTCTGGATCAGAAAAGTTCAGGTTCGAGCCCTGACAGAGCAACACGATACCGGTTCCTTAGCCGGTATTTTTTTTGCCCTGTCAGGGCTCGAAGCATTGGCTTCCGAAGCTTCAGCGAAGGAGAGAGCCCCGACAAAGCAACATCAGGTTTTTACTCTTACTCATACGAAAAGATCCTGGCTGTAGCAACGGCCGGATTGTTTCCGAAGAATTGCAGTTCTATATTATGGTCCGATCCGGTGCCTGTTTCATCGCCATTCAGTCGGCGTTGCCTGACCCATTTATTATCCTTGTATACCAGCTCATAAGCCCAAAGAATCTCAGCATGAGGCAATTCTTTTGATTTTGAAATGAATTTCACGGAAAAACCGCTACCGGCAACAAGATATTCATCAGGTTCTTTTGCAATCACCAATCCATATGCAGGAATATTCCTGCCTTTTAAGGCATTTATATTTAACGTGTAATCACCGAGTTGAAGTGTCATTGTTTCTCCTGAGGGGACAAGAATGCCTTTCATCCTGCCTGTACCCTGGTATTGTGTGATTTCAGGGATCAGTCCGGAAATGACACGATAGCTGTTTGCAAGAGCAAGGGTATCTTCATCTTTTATCCGGTGGTCTGCTCCAAAAGGGGAGTAGCACAAAGCTCCCTCACCCACTGCATAAAACACGTTTGCAGCATTCATCATGCCGGCCGCACTTTCAGGTATGAATAACGGGTTATTCATTCGCTTGAATGAATCGCATACTGCTGCGAAATCCGCTCGATAGATATCCGGCGCAAGGAAATCGATGTGGGGAGCAGCCGCCTGGTATACCGGGACCATTTTTGCGATCGGACCACCGCTGGGGTAAACTCCCGGTTTAGCCTTGCCGTTTGCAGCGTCAAGCCAGGCATTGGCGTACATTGGCAGAGGATATTCCTTTTTGCCTGCTGCCGCTACCTTATCTATATAACCGGCTATATACCAGGCCATGAATATTTCTTCAGCATCATTACCAAAAATTTCAGTCCAGGTACCTGTCGTCCTGTAGGCAGAATTTTTCCATGCAGCATCAAATTCGGGGATCAGCGTTTTTTTGTTTTTCTGAAGGAATGAGATCAATGCCCGTGGGACGTCTGAGTTGAAGAATTTATTTGCTTCAGGGCTATAATCGCGGGGGAACTTTCTTACCCCCGGTTCGTTCTGAACCTGGACGGCCACAACCGTATTTATCTTCCCGTCAATCTCCTTTAGATGTTTCATCATTACTCCGAATGCCCGGGCGTCCGCTGACCAGTTCTCCGGGAAGAAACATGATAAGGCGTTTGTGTTTTCCCCATCAGGGGTCTGTCTTCGCGGGAACCGCCTGGTGTTCTGGCGGACCCATGCAGGCGGATAAGATGAACCTGCATTTTTCCAGGATCCAAACCACAGAAGCACGAGCTTCATGTTATTCTGCCTCGCTTTTTCTATCAGCTCATCCATTACGGTGAAATCAAATTTATTTTCTTCGGGCTCGGTGAGTTCCCAATATACAGGGGCTATCACGCTGTTCAGATTCAACCTTTTCAGTTTTGGCCATACCGGTTCCATATAACTCATACTGGAGGCTCCAGAATTTGACAGTTCGGATGCGAGCAGGATGATGGGTTTTCCATTGACTATCAGTTGCTTTGAATCGCCCTGCTGTTTCAGGTGCGGAATCTCCGGTTCTGTCTGACCGGAGACGTTAATCACCAGCATCAGGAAAAGAAAGTAGAAAATTGTTTTCATAGGTTTAAAATTTGGCCATAGCAAAGTCGGTTTCTGAAGACTAAGCTTTAGCACAATTCAATGTGTTTTAACAAATATATTTTTTTATTTATTAAATCCACACTTTTTTGCGAGTTACGGCTCTTCTGAAAATTCACCCCTGCGTTTCAACGCTGCTTTACTCCTCAAGCCTCAAGCCTCACCCCTCAAGCCTAATTGTTCAATATGCTTTTTACAATATCCTTTACACGAACAAATGAAGCGATACTATGGTTTGTGTAAAAATACTGTAGGGAGATGAGGTAAAATCAAAGCCTATGAAAAAACTTGCTTTTCTTTTCTTGCTGGGAATTTCAAGTATTTTGCAGGCCCAGACAGAATCGGACGGCATCAGGATGTCAAAAGGTGCATTCTGTGGTGGCCTGACTTATAATTACAGCGCCTGGACTAATTACTGGGAGGGCACATTCAGGCGCGATAATGAAAATATCGGCAGGTTGACTTCCTCTGCAGTATCTGTAATGGGAGCCTGGGGCGTACTTAACCATCTGAATGTAATTTTTTCATTGCCTTACGTAGCAACACACTCATCAGCCGGCACACTGAAAGGACAACAAGGAATCCAGGATTTCACACTGTTCTTTAAATGGCTGGCATTCTCACGTCCGGGTGACAAATCGAATTTTCAGATATACGGTGTGCTTGGCGGTTCAACGCCACTGAATAATTATATCGCCGACTTCCTTCCAATGTCTATCGGACTGAAAAGTTCTGCAGTGAATGCTAGGTTGATTGGCGACTTCCAGGTAAAAAAATTTTTCATAACCGCATCAGGAAGCTATGTTTACCGCTTCAATATCAAAATCGATAGGACAGCCTACTATACCGACAGGATGATTTATTCCAATGAGGTTTTCATGCCAAATGGCTTTTCATCGAAGCTTGGCACAGGGTACAGAAATGGTGAGCTGATAATTGAAGGAGTTATTGATACCTGGAATACCCTGGGAGGTTTTGACATAAGGAAAAATGATATGCCCTTTCCGTCGAACAGGATGAATATGGCAAGAACAGGGATCAACCTGAAAATACCTGTAAATAAAATCAGCGGCCTGTCGTTTGTTGGTAATTCATTTTACACATTTTACGGAAGGAATACCGGGCAGGCAATTTCGGGAACCCTGGGCATTTTCTATATATTCAACTGAATTAACAGGAACTGATAAAAGACAGCTATAATGAAAAGCCTTTCCCTCATAATTACCACCACAGCTGCCATCCTGTTATACAGCTGTTCGAAAGAAATCATTTCGGATAATTATTATCCGGCCCTGGATTTTATAAACCCGGACACAGCAGCAAAGAGCTGGAAGCCGGTTCTGCTTACCGCTCCTGACGAATTTGCTATTTCAGCGCCTGTATCAGTAAGCTCGCCGGATTACCTTGCGGAATTAAATGAATTAACAGGGTGGCAATCGAATATTACAGCAGCACAGAGGCAGATTATCGATTACTGGAATGCAGGAGGCGTCCTGAGATGGAATGAAATACTAAGGGAGCTTGTGGCTAAGCATAATCTTCCTCCTTACCAGAACGAGGATGGAACATATGCCGTTCCAAGCGCCTCAAATCCTTTCTCTTACCCTGCGTTCCCATTTTCCAATCCTCCGTACGCAGCACGAGCCTATGCATATGTCAGCGCTGCACAGTACGATGCATTGATCGCCGCCACGTATTACAGAAATCTTTACAAACGTAAATCTCCCTCCCTCGTAGATAACAACATTTTTCTGCTTGTGCCCAAATCCCAGGCTGAAGGGTATTCTTATCCATCGGAGGAAGCTGTAATCGACGGGGTTACGGTGGAGATGCTAAAGCTTCTTTTCCCGACTGAAATAGCATATGTTCAGCAAAAGGCATATGAGCATAAACTATCCCGGATAATTTCCGGCGCCAGTACCAGGAGCGATATTGAAGCTGGTGAAAAGCTGGGCCGATCAGTAGCCGCAAAATTTATAGCGAGAGCACGTGGTGACAGGGCAGGGCAGGCAGGGGGGAATGCCACGTTATGGGCAACCATGGAACAACAATGTATCGATAAAGGCGAATTACCCTGGAGGAGCCTTGAGTATCCTTCCAGGCCTCCAATGTTGCCACGCTTTGGTGTGGTAAAAGGTTTTCTGCTCGATTCGATTAGCATAATCTTGGGCCGGCCAGCTGCGCCGCCTTCAACAGGATCGGATGAATTCAGGAAGCAGGTTGATGAAGTGCTGTGGTTCAGCGAACATCCGACAAAAGCACACTATAAGCTTATTGATTTCTGGGCAGACGGTGCAGGAACATATACTCCCCCAGGGCATTGGAATGCAATTGCATGTGATGCATTAACAGGTCAGAATTACAGCGAGGCAAGATGGGCCAGGAACCTGGCACTGCTTAACATGGCAATGATGGATGCTGCGATTTGCTGCTGGGATGTTAAATTTCTTTATTTTAACCCGAGACCCTCCCAGGTAAACCCAAAGATTAAAACATTGACAGGCTTGCCAAACTTTCCTTCGTTTCCTTCAGGTCATTCAACATTCAGCGGTGCAGCTGCAACAATTCTTTCACACTTGGTACCATCACTTTCAGACACATTCAATAAGTATGCGGATGAAGCTTCAATGTCGAGGCTTTATGGCGGAATACATTACAGGACTGATTGTGAAACGGGGCTTGTTGTGGGAAAAGCCATCGGTCAAAAAGCGGTGGACAGGGCTTTGTCTGATGGAGCTGAGTAACCTTTGTTGTTAAAAAACAAATCTTATACCTGATAATCCTGCTTCCATGAAGACGTACAGATTTAAACAGGAACTAATTGTATGATTTAAATATAAGGAGGTGTATTATGGGAAAAATGGCAGAAGTAATCAGCGAAAAAGCTGAGGTGATGAGATTCGGGGAACCCGATGAGGTACGCAATTTTCCGAAAGGGAGACTGGAACTGGTAAAAATTGGCGGGGCAACCGTCGGAAGGGGCGTGTTTGAACCCGGCTGGAAGTGGTCGGAATCAGTCAAGCCAATAGCCGGGACAGACAGCTGCCAGGCTCCGCATTTTCAGTATCATGTATCAGGGATACTCATAGTGGAAATGGAGGACGGAACAAAGCTTGAATGTCGTCCCGGTGATGTGTCTATGATTCCGCCCGGTCATGATGCATGGGTCGTAGGGAACGATCCGGTCGTCGTAATTGATTTCCAGGGAATGGTCGATTATGCCAAAGGGCATTAATCGATGTCATTTTAGAATTTCAGGCCGGCACCATTGCCGGCTTTTTTTTGCCTCATTAAGAGTAAAAACAGGAAAATTATTCCGAAACAATAATTATTTCAATATGTTAATATCAGCGCAGATAATTCTCCGGGAAAGGGAAAAAGACCATTCTCGTACAACTGCTGAATGTGGAATACGGAATTGCTTGTGGAGGCAGCAAGAAACAAGAGCTAACTTACTAATGGGAAATAACATATATTATAGTTATATTTGTATAAACCCCGATTTTCATGAAAAAGACAATAATTATTTCAATGTTGCTGGTCATTTCCCTGTTTATTCTGCAGAGTTACGAAAAGAGTTATACAACAGGGAACAAGCAGGATAATGCTTCATTTTACACAACTGAAGCGAAAGCTGTCATTGACAAGAAATGCTATGGCTGCCACAGTGTGAAAGGAAAATCCCAGGATGCAAAAGATAAGTTGATGTGGGACAGCCTGCCGGGGCTGAGGAAATCCAAGATCGTGGCAACTCTCAACGACATTGTCGAGCAGCTCGATGAAAATAAAATGCCACCTCCCGAGTTTCTCAAGAAATTTCCTGATGCCGCATTGCTGACAATGGAAAGGGCCAGCCTGAAAGCATGGGCCCAGGTGAAAGCCGACAGCCTCCTGAAATAAGAAGCTAATGACAGGTGCGAAGATCATACTTGCGGCGCTGGTCGTTATTTTCGTTGCCATACAGTTTATTCCGTCGGGCATACCTGAGAATAAGCCGGAAGATGATATGAGCATCAGCCAGAGCGGCCTGGTTACAGACCCTGTTCTTCAGAAGCTCAGGGTTTCATGCTTTGATTGTCATTCCAACCAGGTCAGTCTCCCCTGGTATGCGAAAGTTGCACCTTCATCATGGCTGCTTTCAAGTCATATAAGAGAGGGGAAGGAACACCTTAACTTTTCAGAATGGGCGAACTACAGCAAAAGGAAGAAGCTGTCGCAGCTGGAACATATCGGCGAACAGGTCAAATCAGGTGACATGCCCCTTAAATCATATCTTCTGATACACAGGGATGCGAAACTGACAAGCGAAGATATCTCCGCATTGATGAAATGGGCTGAAGATGCGTCCGACAAAGTTATTGATCAATGATCCATGCAAAAAAAAGCCGCTGTCAAAGCGGCTTTTTTTAAACTGACTATTTAACAAATTACTTTTTCACAAAGGTATGAGTGTTCCTGTCGATCTCCACTGCCAGTGGAGTGCCGGGAGCGGCATCCTGGAGAACCACATATGAAACTTTCATTTCATTTTTCTCATTGTCGAAGGTCCCTGTACCTGACACCGAGACTTTCATCGAGGGATCGGGAGAGAATGTCTTCGGTACTATATTCACCTGCCCCATATCATTCATAATATATTTGAGCGCCCATTTCAGGTCCCAGAAATTATCGTTCAGGAGAGTATCCCCCGAAAGCTTCGAAAAATTGACCTGGTACCTTGCATAATCAGGCTCGGTGCATTCGAAAGAACCTGTGAATTTCTCGAGGTTCATTCTGGCTTTTACCCTGAAAGAGAACAACGGGCTCAGAGTTTCAACACCATAAGAGTCGATCGTCCCAATTCTCCAGTAGTAAGTGCGGCCCTCCGAGACAGGCACATTCAATGTGTTTACAGAATAGCTGTTTTTGAATAGAGCCGGAACCTGTGCTTCTCCAAAATATATGTTATACTTGCCAGAGGCGGCCGGCCATGTCAGTAATGTGGTTGTGTCGGGCGGAATAGCCACTTTGTCTGCGGGCGCTATGGCAAATTTCCCCCCGGCGACTCCCGAGTGTCCGGGCTGATTCTCCGGAGTAAGTTCATCTTTGGTACAGCTTCCGATTGCAATTGCACCGGTTATAAGTATTCCGGCAAGACCAAGTTTCCAGTTAGATTTAGTTTTTCTCTTTCTCATAATTGCCTGCTTAAATGATTTCTAAATTCAGACTTTATTTGTTTAGTAAACTGATGATCTGAAGTTTTATTTTGCAGAGTATGTGTTTTTCCTAAAATTTTCCCATATGATTAATTCTTTTTTTTAATCCTTAGACAAAAAACACAGAATCCACAGGTAATCACCGTCGAGCAGGTGTTTGTAATGCAGGATGGACAGAAGACCTCAATGCAGCCTGTAACTTACAATCTCGGGAAACCGGCTTCAAAAGAAGAACAGGGGGGAATTGATAATATTACAGCAAATCTCTTCGCAGACAAAAAAGTTCTTACAACTAAATTTGTGAGAACCATGAACGGTGAGAACTTCGGAAGCGTTACAACGTACTCACTCTCGGCTAGCCTGACACCTGACCCCTGACGCCTCACGCCTCACTTACGCTCCACGCTCACCTTCGCCCACGTGTCCTTCAGCTGAACGGTCCTGTTGAATACGAGGTGCCCGGGCGCTGAATCGTAATCAATGCAGAAATAACCAAGCCTCTGGAACTGGAACTTGTCGAGATGCTTTGCCGAAGCCAGCGACGGTTCTACCTTGCAGCCGGTCAGGACCTTAAGTGAACCGGGATTAAGGAATTTCCTGTAGTCTTCCTCTTTCTGGCCTGCCGGGTCTTCGTGACTGAAGAGCCTGTCGTAAAGCCTTACTTCAGCATCGACTGCATGTTGAACGGATACCCAGTGGAGAGTGCCTTTCACCTTCTTTTCCGACAGGTGCCCGCCACTTCTTGTTGCAGGATCGTATGTGCAATGTACCTCTTCGACTGCACCCGTGTCTTCATTTTTCCTGAAGCTTTCACACTTTATAATATAAGCGCCTTTAAGCCTCACCTCCATTCCGGGTGCAAGCCTGAAGAATTTCGGGGGAGCAACTTCCATGAAGTCATCCTGCTCGATGTAGACCTCGCGGCTGAAAGGAACCTGCCTGGTTCCTGTGGATTCATCTTCAGGATTATTGACTACCTCAACATTCTCGACCTTGTCTTCGGGATAATTGGTGATAACAACCTTAAGCGGATTCAGCACCCCGAAGACCCTCGGTGCCCGCAGGTTGAGATCTTCCCTAACGGCATGCTCGAGAAGCGACACGTCATTGATGGCTTCGACCTTGGTATAACCGATCAGATCGACAAATTTCCTGATCGATTCAGGCGTGTAACCTCTTCTTCTGAGACCGCACAGAGTAGGCATCCTGGGATCATCCCACCCGTTCACATTACCTTCCTGCACAAGCTCGAGCAGCTTTCTCTTGCTCATCATGGTGTAAGTGAGGTTCAGCCTGTTGAATTCAATCTGCCGGGGCTTATAGTCATCGGATGACTTCAGCTGATCGATGAACCAGTCGTAAAGCGGACGGTGCACCTCAAATTCCAGGGTACACAGAGAATGGGTAATACCCTCGAAATAATCGCACTGGCCGTGAGCAAAGTCATACATCGGGTAAACATTCCATTTGGTCCCGGTGCGGTGATGAGGGATCTTTATGATCCTGTAAATGATAGGGTCGCGCATGTGCATATTAGGTGAAGTCATGTCGATCCTGGCCCTTAGCACGCGGCTGCCTTCATCAAATTCGCCTTCATTCATGCGATAGAAGAGATCGAGGTTTTCTTCGACGGACCTGTTCCGGAAAGGGCTTTCTTCGCCTGGTTGGCTGGGGTTACCTTTCTGCCTTGAGATCATCTCTGCCGTCTGATCGTCGACGTATGCAAGCTTCCTCTTAATAAGATCAGTTGCGAAATCAAACAGTTTCCCGAAATAATCCGATGCGTAGAACTCACGATTCTCCCAGTCAAAACCGAGCCAGTGAATATCTTCCTTGATGGAATCGACGTATTCAACATCCTCTTTGGTCGGGTTCGTATCATCGAAACGAAGGTTGCATTTGCCTCCATATTTCTGTGCCATTCCGAAATCGAGGCAGATAGCTTTGGCGTGACCGATATGAAGGTATCCGTTTGGCTCCGGCGGAAACCTGGTATGCACCCTGCCATTGTTTTTACCTTCCCTGAGATCTTCCTGGATGATCTGCTCGATGAAGCTGACTGAAGTTTTTGGTTCTTCTTTTTCCCTCGGATTTCCGGTGTTCATTGCTTAATTGTTAAACATGCAAAATTAATATAAAGTGCCTAGAGTGCCTAGAGTGCACTTGAGTATTTAGAGTACTTGAATCAAAGAAGAGAAAAATACATAAAAGGTAATCGGTATTCAGTAATCGGTTTTCGGTTAGATTTTACCGAATACCGAATACCGGATACCGATCACTTGGGCCTCAGGCCTTACACCTCACGACTGACCCCTGACACCTGACGCCTCACCTTAGATCTCACTGCCTCAGCTCCTTCGGCATCTTACCATGCCTCCAGTGTTCCTCGATCTTTTCGAGCGTTACGTTCTTTGTTTCCGGAATATAGAAGTATCCCCAGATGAGGCCGGCAATTCCCAGCAGTGCATAAAGGAGGAAAGCGCCTGCAGGATTTCCGAGGTTTTCGCCATTCTGTACTATTTCAGTTCCCGGGACTGTCAGCAGCCTGACTATCTTGAAGAATGTAAATGCCACAACAGCATTGAAAAGCCAGTTTGAAAGGGCGCCGATGCTTGAGCCCAGGCCTCTGACGCTTAACGGGAACACTTCAGAAATGATAAGCCATCCGAGTGGGCCAAGGCTTATAGCGAAGAATGCAATGTAAACCCAAACCAACGAAATGGTAACCCATTTCAGTGATACGCTGAGTGAAGCCTGGTTCAGGAAGAGAATGCCCAGTGCGGCCAGGGCAACGATCATTCCTGCAAGACCGATGAAATAAAGCTTGCGGCGGCCGAGACGGTCGATCATGAACAGTGACAGAATTGTAAATGCAACATTCACAACCCCCACGCTCACTGATGCCCATACAGCAGCTTTTGCATCTGCGAATCCCGACATAAGGAATATCTTCGGGCTGTAGTATATAATGGTATTAATACCCGTGAACTGCTGCACGAACATGATGCCTATTGCGATTATAAGCGGTACGCGAAGCCATTTCTGGAATATCACTTTCCAGTCAACCTTGTTCTGCCTGTCAGCTTCGATGTCCTGCTTCATTCTTATAATAACATCATCAACAAGAGCAGGATCCTCCACTTTTTCGAGTACCTGGCGGCATTTTTCCTCATGACCCTTGCTGATAAGCCATCTGGGCGTTTCAGGAAGGAAAAGCATGCCGATGAACATGATCAGGGCGGGGATTACTCCGACATAGAACATGGGCCTCCATGCCGATACAAATGCCGGGTCGTTGTCCGGAACGGCAAAAGCAGAGTCGCTCATGTATGAAACCATAATTCCTATTGTAATGAGAAGCTGGAACATTGATACCAGTGTTCCACGCGATTTTGTCGGAGATATTTCAGCAATGTAGAGCGGGGCAGCGAAAGATGATACACCGATCGCGATACCGATGAAAAAACGGGCAAACATCAGCATAACGGCCGAGGATGAAGCTCCGGACCATAATGCACCGATAATGAAAATGATGCCGGCCGCAAGAATGACTTTCTTCCTGCCAATGTTATCAGCAATCCTTCCGCTGAACATTGCACCAATTACAGCTCCGACAAGTCCGGAGGTAGTAATTATCTCCACCCAGCTGTTATCAATGCCGAATGCCTTCTGAAAGAAAGGGATGGCTCCTGATATCACACCGGTGTCAAAGCCGAAGAGCAATCCTCCGGTAGCTGCCACTGTAGCAATTACAGCTACCAGCGCCTTGTTCTGTTTATTGGTACTTTCTGCCATAGATCTTTGGTATAATAGGTTTAGTGAACTTAGGTTTGATTCAAAACTAAATATAAAATTAATAAAATATCTTATCGGAATGGACAAAAAGAAGCCGTGAACAGATATATTGGTTAATTTTAAACTTCTTTAATAATCTCTGTAATGGGTCTCATCCATATTGAAAACATGGAGTTTTATTCATTCCATGGTCACTTCAGGGAAGAAAGGATCGTTGGCAACCGGTTTCTTGTGAATCTGTCCATCGAAACTGATATGAAAGCTCCATCTGAAAGCGATAATCTCAGGGACGCCGTGAATTACCAGCGTGCATATGAGATTGTGAAGCAGCAGATGGAAATAAAATCATACCTCCTCGAAAACATAGCGAAACGGATCCTCGATGCGTTGTATTCAGAGATGAAAGGCATTCAGAAAGCGACTATTAAGGTTTCAAAGCTTAACCCGCCAATGGGAGGGAAGATCGGTTCGGTTAGCGTGGAACTTACAAGATAAAACAATTTTTCTTTAAATAAAAAGCAAAAACGATGTTCCTATTGTTGTTGCTATTACAAAATACCTGTAAACTTTTTCAGGAAACAGGTGAACGATCCTGATCCCCAGCCAGATGCCGAGGGCAATCACAGGAATTGAAATAAGTCCCGGTACCAGTGATGCAACAGTGATGTTCTTCCAGACAAGTACCTGAAGGGGAAGCTTACCTGTATTCATAATAAAGTACAGCCATGCGCTGGTCCCGATAAATTCCTTTTTCGGCAGCCGCATCGAAAGAAAATACAATGTGAAGACCGGCCCTGCCGCATTGCCGATCATCGTCGCAAATCCGCCGGTGAAGCCCATGAGTATCGAAAATAAACGTCCGTGAGGGATGTTATTCTCATCCTTCTTCCTGAGATCGTTCACTACCATTAGGATGAGCATGATCCATACGATTGTGAGCAGGAGCATCCTGAACTGATCGTCATTGATAGAATTCCCGGTTACCAGGGCAGTGACTATCCCTACAGCAACCCATGGCAGCACCCGGATAATATATTTCCAGACGGCATGCCTCCGCCAGTAAAGCACTGCCATTATATCAGCGGCTATAAGCATCGGCAGGATCACGCCTGTGGATTCCTTTGCACCGAAGATGAGAGCCATCAGGGGAACGGCGGTAAGCCCGAAGCCGCTCAAACCGGCTTTTGACATGCCAAGAATTAGTGCTGCCACAAGAAACAGCAGGAAAAATCCGGGGGTAAGATCGGAGTGAATAATAGAAAAATTCATGGTTTGTAAATATATACTCTTCTTTGCGTTCTCTGCGCAAAAACTCTGCGTTCTATGCGTTTAAACTGGTTTTTTGTTTTTTAACGCAAAGTTCGCAAAGGGAAGACGCAAAGCTCGCGAAGACAAATCCAAACAATTCCAGTATTTTAAGGTTGTAAATTCAAATGAAAGATATGGAATTCAACAGGAAAGTTGTTATAGTTACCGGTGCCGGGAAAGGCATCGGCAGATGCATTGCTGAAACCTATGCCGCTGAACGGGCCCGGGTGATCATTGCCGAAAAGGACGCTGAACTTGGGAACCTTGCAGAAAAGGAGATTACCAGCCGTGATCTTGAAGCCGAGTTTATAAAGACAGACGTAAGCCGTCCCGATGATGTGAATGACCTTATGAGGAAGGTGGCTGAAAAGTACCAATCCATTCATATCCTGGTAAACAATGCAGGAATTTCAAAATGGGAGTCTCCTTACACTCTTCCTGTCGAGCAGTGGGATGCGATTATCGATACCAACCTGAGAAGCGTGTTCCTTTGCTCGAGGGAAGCTGCAAAGATCATGAAATCGCAGGGAGGCGGTTCAATAGTGAATATTTCTTCAACGCGTGCAATCATGTCAGAGCCCGGAACGGAGGCCTATGCTGCATCAAAAGGAGGTATTGTGGCGCTTACACATGCACTTGCCGCATCGTTTGCGCCTGATCATATACAGGTGAACTGCATAAGTCCCGGGTGGATCGAAACAGGCGATTACAGTAAGCTCAGTGAGGCTGATCACCGGCAGCATCTTTCAGGCCGTGTCGGCAAACCTGAAGATATCGCGGCCGCATGCCTCTGGCTTACACGCGAAGGCAACAACTTCATCAATGGCGCAAACATCATCATCGACGGCGGAATGACGAGGAAGATGATTTATGTGGAGTGACTAAAGTGACTCGAGTTCTTAATCCGAAATCGGCAATCCGCAATCCGAAATTAATTATACGATTTAATCTTATCCAGTTTGTCCTGAACTTTCTGCACAACGGATTCCTGTTCTTTCACCTTTCTCTTTGCTTCTTCCTGGTCACTCTGGTTCCGGGGCATGTCGCGCTTGTTCTGGGCGATTTCGCTTTCAGCTTTATCGATTGACTTCTCTGAAGAGCGTATATCGCGGTTCAGCCTTTTCCTTTCCTTATCGAGGTCCTTCATCTCATCGGCAGAGGGAGCTCCCATGCCTGTGACCGCAGTATCACCCTGGGCATTCCTGTCCGATATGCCTGCAAGCTTATCCTTGAGATCTGCAAGATTGCGGTTTTCTTCGGTTATCTTTTCTGCATTGTCCTTATCGGATTTTTCCATCCTTGCCTGGTCTCTTTCGAGTGAATTAAGTTCGCCCTGGAGGTCCCTGAGTATCTTTTTCTGCTTGCTGAGCTCATCATTTACAACAGCGATATACTGCTCCTTCCCAAAATCGAGAAGGTATTTCCTGGCATTGGCAAATTCCGGCTTTCCCAGGAAGTTGTCTTTTTCAGTTTCAAAAGCCGCCCTCACTTTTACAGCGTCGTTCTGATCAGTGACTTCACTGTATATGTTGACAGGGTTAGTCGAAACCGGCTTCACCCTGGCGCCGAAGATGTGTATCGAATTGCCTTTTTGTACCACTTTAGATTTGGTACCTGACTGCAAAAGTTTTATCCAGTCCTTTGTAACAGTTTCATAATCGGTTTCGGGAATGACAACTGAGAAAGCCGGCACTGTGCCGGTTGCCAGATGAAGAGTGTCATCTGTTAAAGTGATCGGGTTCTGGGAGCCTGCTTTCATACCCAGCAGCAGGAACAAAACGAGTAGTGAGTAGAAGTGTTTCATTGCAATATTTTTTAAAAGTTAGTGACGCGATAATGACCCTCATTGATCCTTTTAGGCAATGAAGGAGAAAATTTAATGTTAAGAGGTTGTTGTGAATGTCTTAACAAAATCAAAAGAAATTTGTTTATCAAAATTCTCATCCGGGATCAAATTATTACCATGTTCGATCTTAGTTTGTATATGCGTCATCATCATAAATCGTATTCTGGTAAAAGGCCGCACCCGCGTGCATCAAAAAAAAATAACAATGAAGTATGGGCCTTGTTGTTTTGAAAAGACTTCCTCCTATGCATGAAAACAGCTCGAGAAGAAGAAACGCCGGAAAAGATCCTCACAGAGATCATCATCAGATCATTCCTGTAATAAGTGAAGAAGTGGTGACCGGGCGCAGGCTGGTCAGGAAAGCAAGCATCCTGATCGGAAAAAGTATCAGCACCGCGGAAGTCGAAATTGATGTCCCGCTGACTGAAGATCAATTCGATATTGAGCGGGTGCCTGTTAATCAATACCTGGATTCACAGCCGGAAATAAGATATGAAGGAAATACTACAGTGATACCCGTAATGAAAGAAGTGATGGTGAAAAGGCTGCTTCTTACGGAAGAGATCAGGATAACAAGGAAGGTTAAATTAACGAAAAAAACTGAAAAAGTAAAATTGAAAAAACAGGAAGTAAAAATAACAAGAAAAGAAAACGACCAGCGAATTTAAAGATTGTATCTATTTATTAAATAATAAAGAATTATACTATGGCACATACAGTAATCGGATTTTTCAGTAATTCGTCAGATGCATACGATGCAGCTGACACACTCAGGGAAAGGGGTTTTGACATCGGCAATGTTGATGTCTCCGATAATAACCGGAGTGATATGGATGAGCACGGCCGTGAAGAACGAAGCGGCAAAGTCGGTAATTTCTTCAGGTCTCTCTTTTCAGATAATGATGATGATGCCGACAGGTACTCTAATGCAGCCCACGAAAATTCTCTTGTTACGGTTCATGCATCGGACCGTGATGAAGCGGAGAGGGCTGCGGAGATTCTCGACAGTTGCGGAGCAATAGATGTTGACGAGGGTTATGGCAGCAGAGGGGGCGCTTATTCAGGCACAGGATCCGGAGCTTTCTCAGAAACAGGTTCTGGTGCTTACGCTGAATCAGAACATGATGTGAGAGACTTTGATTCAGGTTTGGGCGAGTCAGATCTCGATACTGAAAGAACTGCAAGCTTTGCAAGAGATAAGGATTTTGACCGTACCGATGAAGCATCGATCCCTGTTGTCGAAGAGGAAGTTAATATCGGAAAGAGGGAGGTCAGAAGAGGAGGAGTGCGGCTCAGGAGCAGGATAATTGAAAAACCTGTCGAGGAAACACTTCGTCTGCGCGAAGAGCGCGTCAATGTTGAAAGGGTTCCTGTTGACAGGGATGTTACTGACGATGATCTCGAGAACTTCAGGGAAGAAACCGTGGAAGTTCATGAATACGGCGAAGAGCCGATTGTTTCAAAACGTTCCAGGGTTGTCGAGGAAGTAAGGGTCGGCAAGGAAGTTCACGAACGGCAGGAAACAGTCAGGGAAAAAGCCAGGAAAAAAGAAGTTGATGTCGAGAATATCGAAGACGAGGAAAAGCTCAGGTCTTCGCGTAAACGCTGATGTAATAATTCAATAGTCTTCTTCATAAAAAAAGACCCTGCATAATGCGAAGATGCAGGGTCTTTGATTTTCAAGGTTTGTTTCAGGACTCAGGAAGTCCATTTGTATTCCTTTGTGCTCCTTTGTGCTGAACTGTTTTCACTAAGGACACAAAGGCAGTGCTGAAATAACATTAATTAAATCCCGGGTTCTGTATCATTGGTTTGGTTATGTTCGCGTCAATGACAGACTGTGGTATGGGGAACAGTGTATCCCGGGGAGTGATGGTCTCACCTCCGAAATGATTGTGTGCCTTTGTCCTTTCATACCATTTTCCGGTTCTCAGAAGAGTGTACCTCCGCTGTTCCTCGAGGAAGAGCTCGCGGGAACGCTCATCGAGAATAAAATCGAGATTGATGTCTGCTGCCGTCACAGGGCTTGCATGTGACCTGTTTCTGATGATGTTGATCGTTGCAGCGGCATCGGCGGTAAGTCCGAGTTTGAACTGGGCTTCAGCCTTAAGCAGGTATGTGTCTGCCAGTCTCAGTGCTATATAGTCATCGAAATTGGGACTCTGGGTCACATTGTCGGGATTGGTACCTTCGACCTTCCTCGAATACGGCCAGTCCGTCCTCTGCCATGTGGCAGGTGTAAGGTCATTGCTCCATTTAAGCCAGATAGTATCACCGTAATGATAGTTTGGCGGCAGCTTGTCTGCAGGATAAGGGGCGTTTCCTGCTGCATCTTTCAGGATGAAATATTTCCTCATCGCATAATTAGACCCCCTGTCATCCTGCTTATCATACAGATCGATGGCAAATTTGGTAGGCGCTGTATAAGCCTTTCCTCTTCCTCCTCTTTCATAGGTGATCTGAAGCGGTACAACTCCGCCGATCTTTATGTCCATGAACCTACCCTGGTGATGAGCCCTTGTGCATGGATCTGATCCGCCACCGATAGTTTCAAATTCAAATTGCCAGACCCATAAAGCTTCCGTATTTCCCTCTTCACGATTTTTGTTACCCTTCAGGAACATGTCCATAAATGCGACGCCGGGCTTGGTCTTATTAACACCATATCTTGCAGTAATGAGCTTGTAATTAGATGTGTTTATGACCTGGTTTGCCCAGTACAGGGCGCTGTCGGGTTTGCCAACTGTAAGATACATCTCGGAGAGGTATGTCTGAACAGCTCCCCTGGTGAGCCTTCCTGCCATTACAGGTTCCACGGGAATGTATTTCTCGGCAAATGAAAAGTCAGAGATGATCTGTTTTCTTACTTCAGCGACGGGTGTGCGATCCCAGTCTGTCTTGATTGTCGAGCCAAGTGATTCCTCGAGGTTGAGTGGAACGTCGCCCCAGCAGAATGTAAGGTGACGGTATGCCCAGGCCCTTATAGCTTTGGCTTCGGCAATTACCCTGTTTTTGTTTTCTTCGGCAGATGCCCCCGAGCCGGTCCATTTGATGTCGCTCCTTTTTTCTGCCTGGTTGATTATTGTATTTGTAGCATTCACTATGCTGTACAACCATGCAAAGACATTTTTGAAGTAAGAGTTCGACGGGCCGTTGAGGTCACCCCAGAAAGTTCCTATAACTCCGAATCCCTGTCTCCAGTTGGCACAGAGGTTATCCGTTCCGCAAGTGAACATGCTGGAAGTGAAGTCGATGCTTCCGTTATGCTCTGCACGTATCAGTGAGTAGGCTCCGTTCAGGCCTGTTTCGAACCCTGCCAGGCTTGAGTAAAGCGTCTCGGAAGTGATGAGATGAGGAGGCTTTTCCTCGAGATTGGATTCACATCCGATCATAAAGGCAAGGGCAATTATTGCTGTGATTATTTTGAATTTACTTGTTTTCATATCATGCGTCATATTAATGTTAGAACGAAAGGTTTAAACCGAAAACGTATTCCTTCTGCAACGGTATGGATTCCGAGCTGCTCAGCTCGGGGTCAAGTCCGCGCCATTTGGTGAATGTCATGAGGTTCCTTCCTGTTACATAAACCTTTAGTTTGTTAAGGCCAAGCTTTTTAAGCATTTCGCCGCCAAGGTCATAAGCCACAGATACATCCTTCAGCCTTGTAAAATCGGCCGACTCGAATATGCCAGCTTCAACACCGGCCATCCTGTGTGCATCAACATGGTTCATCCAGAAATCATTTGAGGGGTTCTCGGTTGTCCACCAGTTCTTCACCGACGTATTATGCCTTACACCTGCGGTGACTCCGAGGTCTGACATCAGATCGTTCTGTTTTGTTACACCCTGGACGCCATGTACAAAGATGCTCATGGAGAAATTCCTGTAAGTGAAATTATTTGTCACGCCCCAGAGCATCTTAGGATCGCGCTGTCCTATTATCTGGCGGTCTTCAGCTGTAAGCTTGGAATCACCGTTCACATCCTTGATCTTTATGAAGCCCGGCTGCGATCCCCACTTTGCTGCCTCGGCAGCCTCACTGGTCTGCCAGACACCATCAAACACAAACCCGTAGTTGACGCGGATAGGCCGGCCTATGAACCAGTTGTTGACAATGTCGTCGATCTCTTTGCCTTCCTCGTCGAGATTGCCGTACAGCGAGACGATCTGGTTTCTGATGAAGGATATGTTCCCTGACGTGTTCCAGGTGAAGTTTTTCTTTACAACATTCCTTGAATTCACGGAAAACTCCACCCCGTCGTTCTGCGTCTGTCCTATGTTCTGGGTAATCGATGTGATGCCATGCACTGCCGAGATGGTCCTGTTAAGAAGAAGATCCGTCGTATTTGTCCTGAACAGGTTGAAGTTACCTGACACCCTGTTTTCAAAGATTCCAAAGTCAAGACCCAGGTTCATCGTTTTGGAGGATTCCCATCCGAGGTTGTCCGATCCAAGCTTGCTCGGCTTATACCCGGGCAGCGATGTGGACAGCGAAACCATGTTTTCCTGGCTCAGCCTTGAGATGGATTCATAAGCGCCAACTGCCTGGTTCCCGTTCAAGCCATAAGAAAATCTCAGTTTCATTTCATTGAAAATATCCTTCAGAGGGAAGAATTTTTCATTGCTGAGGTTCCATCCGAGTGCAATGGACGGGAAAACTCCCCATTTGTTGGTTGTCCCAAAACCTGAATAACCGTCGCGGCGCACTGTCATTGTGATCAGGTACCTGCTTGAATATGCATAGTTGAGACGGAGCATCTGTGAAACCAGAGTTGACTGGTTGTATGAATAGCTGTTGTTGACAAGCTCGGCCTGTGCCGTCGAGTACCAGCTAAGGAAATCGTGGGGGAATCCTGATGCACTGACAGAATTTGATGAGTATTTGTTTCCTTCATAGCTCATCAGCGCGGTGGCAAATATCGTGTGTACTCCAATCTCCTTGTTGTAGGTAAGGATGTTTTCAATTACGGTATTGTTTGTAATGCCACGCCCGGTGCTTGAGCTGCCTCTTGCATCGAGACCGGTTTTTGTGTCACGGCCCCTGTAAGTAGCCTGGTCGGTAAGCCTGAAAGTTATACCCGTATTTATTCTGTATGAAAGGCCTTTTATATAAGGAAAATCCACGATGGCATAGTTGTTTGTGACAACCTGGTAAGATTTGTCGATATTGTCGAAGAGTGTTGTCTCCAGCGGGTTGTTGCGGAGCGGGTCATCAGCAATTGGGGTTATCGTCAGGTTGCCGTTCTCGTCGTAAGGCACGGACAGGGGATTCCTGTAAAACAGGTCTCCCATGTCTGGTGCAACCCCGCTCATGTCGTCTGATGTGAGCTGTGTTCTTGTCCCGATTGAAAGCCATTTCACTATTTTGGTATCGATGTTTACCCTGCTTGACAATCGGGTAAAATCATCATTGACGATCAGTCCTTTAACATTCAGGAAGTTGCCAGAGATGTAATATTTGGTGTTGGGTGTTCCACCTGAGATAGTGAGATTATGTTGCTGGCTGTTGCCTTTCCTGAGTCCGAGGTCGAGCCAGTTCACCCATTTCCCGGAATCATAGACATCCTGTTCTGACTGGGTCATCCCGGAAGGTAACCTCAGCATCTTGAAATCATAGAATTCCTTGCCGTCCATGATATCGGGAATATTCGTGAAATTCTGAACTGAATATTTTCCGTCGTAAGCAATGGTCGGCTTGCCTTCCTTACCTTCGTTGGTAGAGATAAGGATGACACCATTTGAACCCCTTGATCCATAGATTGCAGCGGCAGATGCATCTTTAAGAATTTCAATCGATTTTACATCATTCGGGTTGATGTCGCTGAGATGACCTCCGTAGGGGATGCCGTCGACGACAATAAGAGGGTCGTTGCTTGCAAGAATTGAATTGCGGCCCCTGATCTCGATCGATTCTGTCGGGGCTGCGCCGGCCGCGGTAGTCTGGATCATCACGCCCGGGATAGATCCCTGTATCGCCTGTGCAATATTGAGATTGGGCGACAGCTCAAGTCTTTCCCTCGGCAGGGAGGCTACTGTTCCTGTAATATCGCTTTTTTTCTGGGTGCCGTACCCGACCACTATCACTTCTTCAAGGGCTGTTACATCAAGATCGAGTGTGACATCGACCCTCGTGAGTCCGGTGACATTCACTTCTTTTGAAATATAGCCGATGAATGAGAGGACCAGGGTCGGATTCCCGGAAGGAACATTGATCGTATACATTCCATCCATATCGGAATTTACACCTGTCGTGGTTCCCTTGACGATAATGCTTACACCCGGCAAAGCTTCGCCAGAAGCGCCGGTTATCTTACCGCTCACAGACTGTTGCGGGTAAGCTGCAAGCGACATGGCAGCGGCAACAAGCAAAAGCATGGCCGCTTTGATGTTGAAAAAAGTTGGTGGTATCCTCTTTTTGAGAGAGTACAATGACAATGTTTTTTTCATAATATAAAGGTTAGTTTTGATTGTTTAAGATTAAAAAAATATTTACCGGGGATTTCAGGGCTGATTTCGCCGGCGTATGTATCCTCATGGTCCGTTAATGATCTTCATGGCAATTGTATTTTGGTTAGACATAAGAAATCGGCAACCTGTGATTGAGAACCGGTAAAAAAAAATTAGTTCGTCTGGCCTTTGAAGACTCCCACCGACAAGATAATAATGTTTAATAAAGGATCAAGTCCCTTTAACGTTTTTTAAGAATTCAGGAACAAAAAACAGGATCACAGAAGGGCTGAAATTCTGATTTTCAGGTGAAAAGTATCAATATCCCGAGTATGTATCGATAAGGCTCCTTGCAAACAAACGTTTAATAGTTTCCTCTCCTGAAAGCTCTGATGAGCTGATGTAAACTGTCTTTTTTTCGCCAGGGGCAAGGTGAAAATAGTTATCCGAGAAACGTGCATAACTGCCGGTAACACCAAGTTCGACATAAGGTGCAAAAGATTCAGTTGTGATGTCGATCTTTATCTTACCGTTCACGACGGATTTCCTAAAGTTAAGCCCTGGTTCATTCAAATCCCAGTATTTGGGAGGTACGAAGAAAAGAGTGTTTGAAGAGAGTACCGAATCCCCTTCGATCAGCCTGAATGAGAAGAAGAGGTTTCCTCTTTTCCTGTAGCTGTCTTTCCTGTATGTGCCAAGGGTTGAATCTTCTCTTACCAGATCACCCAACCCGATCCTTTCAGTAACTGAGCTTATGTTGGATGGAAGGGAGACCTCCTTTGATCCATTCTTCAGAACCTTGCCGTCGAACTGTGAAAGATTCCATTCGAGCCTGCATTTTTTCTCGTCGAGGCAGTCATTCGAAGAATAAATGATCACCGAATCTTCTTTCACGATGCCGCTCACCAGAATCGGGCTGAAAAATCGTTTTGCCATATACTGAACGGCTTTCCACCTTCCGAAATAATCTATGCTGCTCCACGATATCACAGGCCAGTTGTCATTCAGCTGCCAGTACATTGCCCCTGTCGAATTCGGATAATTTCTCCGTAGGGCTTCACACCCCATTCTCATCCCTTCACCCTGGAGGATCTGTGAGACTGTTACCCAGTTCCTGATGCCTGATGGCATTCTGAACATGTCTGCAGTAAATGTCGCAATCCGTACATTGCCCTGGTTCTGATTCGGCTTTTTTCCCGTGAGGTTATGATGATCCATGATTGTTGAAGGGAAATAACGGTCCCCGGGAGCTGTGAAATAATTAACAGTCTCTATGTGGGGAAGTGACTGGAAACCAAACTCTGCCACGAACCTGTATTTGCCCATTTGTGAGAATGCATCGAAACGCTTTTCACCTCCCCAGACTTCATAAGTGTGAACGGTTCCCGAAGAAGTCTGCCATTCAGGAGTTGATTTTGCCCTGTCGAGAGGATTATGAGGGCTGCTGGGATAATACGGTCTCTGCGGATCGTAAAGAGCCGCTGTTTTCGGTATCAGGTCATAAAAGATCCTGTCGAAATCCTCCCATGTCACTCCCGGGTACTTTTTCAGCCAGTCCTGGCCGCCGACCATGTTGATCTCGGATTCATTGTTCCCGCACCACAGCGCAATTGAAGGATGATGCCTTAATCTCCTGACAACATTTTTGATTTCAGCCCCGACATTCTCAAGGTAAGAATCCACGGCCAGGTAGGGCCCTGATGCAAACATGAAATCGTGCCATATCATTATGCCGTTCTCATCGCAGTAATCGTAAAAGATCGCGGGTTCGTACAACCCTCCGCCCCACAGCCTGATCATATTCATATTCGACTCTTTGCAGGCGCTCAGCAATTCAACATATTTTGATTCAGTGAGCCTCCCCGGGAGTGCATCTGCAGGAATCCAGTTGGCTCCCTTGCAGAATATCAGCCTGCCGTTCACCTTTATACCAAAGGATTGACCACGATCGTCCGGTTCTTCACTGATTTCAATCTTCCGTAATCCAATCCTGAACTGCTTCGTGTCGATGGTACCGCTATTGTCGTACAATTCTGCCCTGACGTTGTATAAAGAGTGCTTACCCCATCCGTTTGGCCACCATAATTCTGGATTTGGAATCACTACAGGCCCTGATGCCTTGTTACCCCGGACAGGCAGGGTGACTCCTCCAACAGTTTTGTCACTGAGACTTACATCGATTTTCAGGTACATGGTCGTTTCCGAATAGTTCTCGGTTTCAGCGGATATGTCAAGTACGGCTGTCTTCGGATCTGAGAGATCCTGGTCAACCCTGAGATCACTGATCCGTGATTTATCATAACCTGCAATCCTGACCGGTCTCCATATCCCGCATGATACAAGCCTTATTCCCCAGTCCCAGCCAAAATCCGAAGCTTCCTTCCGTGAATAGAACAGCAGCCCTTTGGTGCCATCTCCCGTTGCATCCTTTCCTTTGTGCCATGTTACTCTCGGATCGGCATCAGCCTGCTTCCTGTTCCATTCAAGAACTGGACTGAATACTGCCCTGAGAGTGTTTTTTCCTTCTTTCAGGTTTTTCTTTACATCGAACTCGTATTCAATGAACATGTTTTGTGTATACGCGATAAGTGAATCGTTCAGGTACAATTCACAGATATCGTCGAGGCCGCGGCAGTCAAGGATGATCCTGTCCTTCTTAAGAAATGACCTGTCGACATTGAAGTCGCGGCTGTATTCCCATTCTTTTTTCTCGACCCACTGAGCATCGAATTCATTATCCCTGTAATAAGGATCTTCCATCCTGCCGGCCCTGATGAGATCCTGCTGCACGGTTCCGGGGACTTCCGCATCCATCCAGTCCTTCTCATCCGTTGCCCTGAATTTCCATTTGCCGTTAAGGTCTATGACATCAGCCGGAGGGCGTTCATCATGAATGCGGCTGAATGCAGGAAAATCATTTCCGGTAATTTCATCGATGCTGATCTTCCCTGGTCTGGTGCAGGAAAATGACAATATAAGCAGCATTGAAACAATGGCAGTGTAAAAATTATTTTTGAGTATATTCATATTAATAAGTTAAATAATTGCCGATTGCCGTCGGCTTAAGCCGGCGGCAATTGAGTGAGTGAAAAATTAAAATCCTTTCAATTCTCAATCCTTATCACCAGCGACCTTTTAAAATCAGGCAGCATTACAGCTTCTTTCCTGATCTTTCCGTTTTCCCATTTGTTCTGCCAGGGATCATAGAATCTCACTTTACCCGATGTTCCGGCCAGCCCGGCTTCTTCAAGACTGAGCTTTATTCCGGATAATACCTGAGGCTGCTTTCCATCCTTCAGCTCTGTCTGCCAGTTGTTGTTCCTGTCGCGTAACCAGATCAAAACTGTATTATTTCCATTTAAAATATAAACCCTAAAATTATCAGTTTCAGCGCGACTGACCCGGAAATTTTCGGTTAACGGGTTAATGCCTTTGATCGCTTCACTGAACCTGCCGAAATGATACCACAGGTTATTTTTGGCAACATATGCATCCCAGTGCCAGCTCATCCCGGCACCAGCAGCACCTGAAAAGAATGGTGCAAATAATATGTCATGAAGCAGGATGCCGGCGGTGTCGACCGGATAAAGCTTGCTTGGCCCTGAATGCTGCCATTCTACAGCGCCTGTTTCAGCGAGAATCACAGGCTTTCCGGTATTATATGATGTCAGCTTTTCAACAGCCGAGGCGCAGATCACATCCATCGGTTCCTGGCAGACCTTAAGGGGAGCACCTGGATCAAGGTATCGGTGAACCTGTGCAACCTGTTCACCAGGCAAAAGCATCATTCTCCTGTAAAGAGAATCGACCTTTTCGGTGTCGAAGCTTCCGAGTGACTGCATGACAAGGTTTTCAGGAAACCTTTTCTTCACCTCCGAAAGCATCTGTTCATTCCAGGCAAAGAATACGCTGTCCTCCGGACCGCTTACAGCATTCATTTCGTTCCACAGCTCCCATCCAAAGAAGAGCGTGTCGCTTCCGTAACGCTTCTGATAAAAATCAATCTTATCAAGGAAAAGCTTTTTCCCTTCCTCCACAGACAGGTATTCCCTGCAGTTTTTCAGCGGACCTCCGTTCGAAACATGATAAACTGATTTCACCGCCCATTGCTGCGGATTTTCTTCCATTGAAAGACTCCGGAAGTGTTCAAGTGTCATCTTTATCCTGAGATTATATTTTGAAGCCAGTTTAATGAGCTTGTCAATTCTCTGTGCCTTCTCTTCCCTGAATTCACCGGCTTTCTGATCCTCGATGTCCCAGAAAGGGGAGCTCAGCCACACCCTGATGTAATTACCCCCGTTACCGGAAAGGCTTTTCATCCATTGTTCCATTCCCATAAGCGCCGAGTCAGCATTATGTGATCTTCCGCCGGGTGCGATCATGTTTATGCCGATCGGAATGTAAGGGGTGCCGTCTTCATACGCGAAATATGAAGGGTTTACTTTGCTTATTCCTATGTGGCCATGGGGGCCGGCATTTTCTTTTACCTGGATTTCAGAGTTGCAGGATGAAAGGATCATGAAAATGAACAGAATGCCGGGGAAAGAGATTTTTTGTTTCATATTATAATTTTAAGGTTGTGTTCATGTAGGGACAGGCCATGGCATGTCCCTACAACAATTCAATATTTATTTCACCAGCTTATACACAAGCTCGATCCCATTCCCTGTTGCCAGGTTGCGGGTGTATTGCTTGTCTTTGGGGTTGTTCCAGTGTTCTGTAACCCCAAGGCTGGCAAGCTTCGATCCATCCTTTTCAGGGTCGTAGGCAGTTCCTGATGGAGGATTATCCGCAAGAGCCATCTCTTCAAGGTAAAGATCGCTGTATTTCATATCGGGTGCATCGGGCCACTCGGCAAGTGCAAAATCGAGTACAACTGCATCGATTGCAACACCGTCCTGTGAAGCAAAAAGGCTGTTAGGCCACTGGTTGTTAAAGGGAGGAAGGGCCCATTTATAAGCCGGCACCTTGTCGACAAACTTGTTTCCGTAAACACCGTCGACGAGGAACAACATGGTTTTTCCCCCGAGATCTTTATGTCCCATGTAATCTGCAAAAACCGAATAAGTGCGCTTACCTTCCCTGTTCTGGCTGAACCCGCTGCTGTGGGCATTCTTCCGCCAGTCTGTTTCAATGCCCGTGCAGCCGAAATAATTCTTGCCGCACAACGTCACGCCCTGGCTGACATGTCCTTTCATCAGGGCCAGGTTAATTATATAATTTGCATCCACCATGCATTTTGCAAGCGAGGTCGAGACTTTTCCGTTGTCGACAGAATATGGAA
The DNA here is from genome assembly GCA_035299385.1 of Bacteroidales bacterium. Classification (GTDB taxonomy): domain Bacteria; phylum Bacteroidota; class Bacteroidia; order Bacteroidales; family VadinHA17; genus LD21. The sequence goes on from DATGWQ010000151.1 coordinate 35,104, forward strand.
TTGCATTTTGCACAAATTCGGCTTTCTCACGCCCGTCACCGCCATTATGATCCACAAAGTGAACTCCGGGGAAAGCCTGATGACATTTGTCAAATATGTTGTTTGTAATGAAACGGCTCGGGTCGGCAACTGTGATATTTTCCTGCGGAACACCGCCTGCGTTTACAAGGCTGGCAAGCAATGAAAGAATGACCTGCGGATTAGCATTTATCTCATTTGTGTTCTCGTGGGATGAGGTGTTGTTCTCGTTGATCTTTATTGCAATCTTCTCACCCTTCTGATAACCTTTGTCACTGTTTCTTCTGGTTTTGTTAAAATATGTAAAAACAGCATTCCATGCTTCTTTCTCGTTCTTTTTCCCGGTTAATGCTATGATCGTTTGTGAGAACAACCTGTCATTCTCCTGCTGATTATTGAATTTATCATCCCACCAGGATCCTGTCGTGCCGTCCCATGAAGCAACTTTCGGATTGTGACCCCATGCCACTCTCCCGGGGAATATTCCCCGTGCAGTTCCAAGCGGAATGTTGGGCTTATACCAGGTATCGAGTGATGATGCACTTGCAGGAACAGATGAATGGCTTGAATATATTACAACTGCAACAGCGCTCACCAGCAAAAACAACAAGGCTGAAAGGTATCTCCCCCGGATGAACCTGTTCCTTGCCTTTCTGAAGGCCAGTACTGACCCTGAGAGGGAGAGAAGCCATATCACCAGTCCCGACATAAACGGCGCTGCTATCTGCATGCACGGATAGGTGGCCCTTGAAGGTTTCGGAATTACCCTTAACAGGAACCATATCGTGGCAAGAACAGATACCGATATTACGATTATTTTCCCGGGGATCCTGAATTTCCTCAAAAACATGGTGAATTCCTTTATCCACCGCGGTAGCTTCGAAAGACGTTCTTCTGTTATCATATCCTGAATTTATTTAAGATCATTTCAAGCATTCGAATACCTGCAGCTCCCTGTTATTGACTGCAGTCAAAACAAATTTTTTACCTGAGACTTCAATAACGCGGACTTTCCTTGCATCACCATTTACAACCAGGCCGCTTTCATCCGGCATTAATGTCCTGAACCGCATGCCCGTTTCGTTCAGCAGGCACCATCCGTAACTTGCATCATAGCGTCCGTATGAAGGTTTTGCGGTATAATCGTTACCGGCAAGGATCAGGTCAGGTTTGCCGTCCTTGTTCAAATCATCGATAAGTATGCCCCGCACAGGCGAGAACTGGGCATATACGGGGAGCTTTACAGTTTCAAACGAACCTTTGCCATTGTTTATGAAAATGCAGCTTTCGAAAAGTACCGCATCTTTCCTGACAGCCCCGCTGACTGCACTTCTTCCGAATATCTGCCTGATCGTTTTCCCCCCGAAATCCGAATAACGGGGGTACTTTGACGAAAGCCCCGGTACCTGGCTGTTCAGCTGGTCAAGAGAAGCTACAGGATAACTGACTCCATTCTCGTAAGAACATATAACCTGGTCGAGAGTGCCGTTTTTGTCAAAATCATTCATATAGATCTCAACAGGCTCTTTTACTGATGCTCTCAGTATTGAATTAAGACCAAGGTTGCCACCGATCAGATCCATGTCACCATCTCCATCGATATCAAAGGGTTCAATGCAGTACCACCATCCGGATGTTTCTTTCAGCCCCGCGCTGGTCGTTTCATCGCTGAAATAACCTTTATGATTATTCAGGACAGTGATTCTCATCCATTCACCTGCCAGGATCAGGTCCTTGTCCCCGTCATTGTCATAATCCATCCAGCATGCATCTGTCACCATTCCTGCTTTCCCCAGCTTTTTCATCTTTTCATCCGTAACATCCCTGAACAGGCCGTGACCGTCGTTCTCGAGAAGAAGCTGTTTCGGTGAAAGGCCATAAGCCCCGGGGACAGACCTTGATCCGACAAACAGGTCCATATCGCCATCGTTGTCAAAATCGCAGGGAGCGACGCACGATCCGTTATATTTTGTGGAAGGCAGTGTGCCTTTCTCACTCTCTGTGAATCCGCCTTTGCCATCATTGATAAGCAACCGGTCGCTTAGCAGCGGATCACCCTGCGAAACCTCGGCGCCCCCCCTCACCAGGTAAAGGTCATTATCCTTATCCCCGTCGGCATCGAATGCTGCCGCATCCACGGTCTCACAATACAGGTCCTTTATGAAGACCGGGAGCATCGTCTGCCTGAAGGTTCCGTCTACCTGCTGCATGAAGATAGCAGATGTCTGGTCCCTGGCACTCCCGATGAAGACATCCTCAAGGCTGTCTCCGTTAAGGTCCGCGACAGTCATTGCCGGTCCTTCGGCAAAAAGGTTATGAGGCACAAGCTGCTCATGCCTGAAGTTAATGAAAGGATTCTCAATATGCCTGAAATCGAGGCCTCTGAGAGAGGTTTTCCTGAACAGCTTCATGCCCGAATTCAGATTAAGACTATCCGGGGCATGTTTTTCAGCAGCGCTGATATCAAGTGTAATCCTTTGATCTGTTTGCACATTTTCAAGGATCTGGTGCGAGAGATCCGGCCAGCGCACAATAACGGAGTCGATAGTTTCCGCGTTACCGGTACCGAAATGCAGGTCGCCCGAACTTGCCGACATGAAGCCATGAGTAGGGTAGTACTCTGAGATCTGCTTCACGCCATCATAAAATAATGAAACACGTGCCCCAACCGCACCGGTATTCAATCCTTCACCTTTCAAAGCAACTGAAAGGAAATGCATGCCTTTTTCCTCAGATGCGTTATTCCTGTAAATATCGGCCGGCTGATTTATATTGTTCGTTATCAGATCGAGATCACCGTCATTATCGAGGTCCGCATAAGCCGATCCGTTGGAATAGGTTCTTTTTGTAATGCCCCACTCGCGTGCCCTGTTTGTAAAGGTAAGGTCGCCATTGTTTTGATAAATGAAGTTGACAGCAGGATAAAGAGGCATTTTGCCGTACAGCATACTGTCGGGGGTATTCTTGTTGTTCTCAGATTCAAAAAAGTTGTTTTCTGTCATGAATTTGATGTAATCCAGGTTATTGGACCTCCGGTATATGCCGTTTGTTATGAACAGGTCCCTGAACCCGTCATTATCGACATCACAGAACAATGGGGCCCAGCTCCAGTCGGTGGAATATACCCCGGAGAGCCGGCCGGTTTCGCTGAACAGTCCTCCGCCAAGGTTCAGGTGAAGAGTGTTCCGCACAAACTGGTAACCGTATCCGTATTCGAGCTTGATCGCGTAAACATCATCATCATCCTCGCCGCCCGACTGTTTCCTTATTTTCTCATTATCAGGAAGCATGTCGAGCACAAAAATGTCCTGGAGGCCGTCATTGTTGATGTCTGCGATATCATTGCCCATCGACGACCGTGAAGTATGCTGTATGGATTCCCCGAACCGGTCGGTAAAGGTGCCGTTGCGGTTGTTTATATACAGGTAATCGTCTTCATGAAAATCGTTATCGATATAGATGTCTGGCCATCCGTCATTGTTGATATCCGCAACTGCCACACCCAGGCCGTATCCGATCTGGCTGTTATATATACCGGCTTTTAAGGTGACATCGCTGAAGAATCTTTTCCCGTTTACTTCATCGTTCCTGTAGAGCCTGTCCCCTGCAAGCGAATCATGATCAAACCTGAGGCTTACCCGCCCATAGCTTCTCGGAGTATGCACCGAATGGTTAAGAAGATACATGTCGAGGTCGCCATCCAGGTCAAAGTCGAAAAAAGCTGCCTGTGTGGAAAAACCACAGAAATCGAGGCCGTATTCATGAGCCTCATCCCTGAACTTTAGGTTGCCCAGGTTTATGAAAAGCTGGTTTCTTCCGTGAACTGACTTGTAATTTCCAACTTCACAGACATAAATGTCAGTCAGGCCGTCGCCGTTCACATCAGCCAGGGTAACTCCTGTCTTCCAGTCACCGGTTCCTTCAACACCAGCATTGCCCGTGATATCCTCAAACCTGAAATTTCCCTTATTCAGGTAAAGCTTGTTGCTTTCCTGGTTTGAGGTGAAGTAAAGATCGGCCAGGCCGTCGTTGTTTATATCTCCTGCGGCAACACCTGCTCCATTATTGAAATATAGATACTGGATGATGTTGAACCTTTCTGTTTCAGTCAGCCTGTTCACAAAGGTGATATTGGTTGAATCAGGCGGAAGGAGGGTAAGGAGTTGCCTTTTCTTTTGTTCTCCCGGCTTGCAGGAAACAAAAAGCAGAAGAACAAACAGAACCGGAGCCGTAAAATGTTTCATCTCAAAAAGGAAAATCCTGCAAAATGTCCATTTATGCCATCGGAGTTAATAAATCCAATTGTTCTCAAAAATATCATTTAAAATAAACAACCTGATTTTTTTTCTAAATTAAATATTTACTAAATTATGGTTGCAAATTTTCCAATTCTATTAAATATTAAGTGCCTATGGAGATAGTTCAAAACAACCGCACCTAGTCTTAACTTGCTATGTATCCATAACTCTGGTATGGATGAAATTATTAACTTAAACCTAACCTAATGACAAAGAAAATCAGACATTTTTGTTCATTACCGGGCCATCTAAAGATATTTGGCCTGGTCATGAAGCTGACAATGGTACTTTTATTGTCAGGATCAATTCAGCTCTTTGCCGGACCTGTTGCAACTGACCAGCAAAAAACAATAAGCGGTCAGGTTACTGATGCAAACAAGCAACCGCTTGCCGGAGTTAACATCCTGGAGAAAGGGACAACCAATGGTGTGATTTCAGATGCCCAGGGGAAATACACCATAACAGTTTCGACGGCAAACCCTGTTCTTGTGTTTTCATTCGTGGGATATTCATCCCAGGAAGTGACAGTAGGAAGCCAGGCATCAGTGAGTGTTTCACTCGCTGAGGGTGCCATCGGGCTCGACGAAATTGTTGTGGTGGGATATGGGACCCAGCAGAAAAGATCTGTTTCCGGTTCCGTCGCAAATGTCACCGAAAAAAGCTTTAACCAGGGGGTCACCAGGACTGCTGCAGACTATATCCAGGGTAAAGTTGCAGGGCTCACCATCACCACTTCAACCGGTGATGTCACCGCTGAACAATCAATGAGACTGAGAGGTACCTCATCCCTGAAAGGCAGCAGTGAGCCTTTCGTTGTTATCGACGGTGTACCCGGGCTTAGCCTCAACTCAGTTGCGCCCCAGGATATCGAATCCATCAGTGTGTTGAAGGATGCTTCAGCCGCAGCTATATATGGCTCCAGATCGGCCAGCGGTGTGATCCTCATTACTACCAAAAAAGGGACCCAGAACAGAACCACTGTCGACTATAATGGCTATGTTGCAATTGACCAGGTCAGCAATAAGCCCGATCTGCTCGATGCTGCGGGATACAGGGCTTATACAAGCAGCGCAGGGATGGACATCACCCCGTTCGACAAAGGAGCAGATACAGACTGGTTCGGTGAGATCATGAGGACCGGAGTAACCCAGAACCATGACCTGTCTCTTTCGGGTGCAGGAACGAACAACAGCTACAGGGTTTCCATCTCCTACCTTAATCAGCAGGGTGTTGTAATTGACAACTACCAGGAGAGGATCAATACCAGGTTCTCGATAAACCAGAAAGCTCTTGACAACAGGCTCGATCTTAATATCTCGGGAGGCCTCAACCAGAGGGACTACCAGGCAACAGACACAAGGAACTTCGTGCTTGCATATAACGTAGTTCCGACTATCGGCGTATACAACACTGACGGCACCTGGTGGGATTCGGATGAATATGACCAGGGTAACCCGGTGAGGAACATGACATTCAATAAGTTCCCAAAGAAAACCGGGTTAATATATGTGAACGGGAAAGCCAACCTTACAATAATTCCCGGTTTAGTTGCCGGTATTAATCTTTATAAGGAGCGTGAATCCCGCGATTATGCTGACTATACTGATTCGCGTACGAGATATGGCCGCGCTGATAATGGAATTGCCCGCCGTGAAGGCCGGTTATATGACAAGAACCTGCTTGAGACAACAGTCAATTATTCTAAAAAATTCGGAATCCACGACGTGAATATTCTTGGAGGTTATTCATGGGAGGATAATCATTATCAGAATATGGTGGCTCAGAACAGGTACTTTGTTACTAATATTTTCGGGTACAATAACCTGAATGCAGGCGAAAAATTGCTTGCCGGCGATGTTACCTCATTTGCAAATATGAGCAGGCTGATTTCTTTCTTCGGCAGGGTGAATTATTCGCTTATGGACAGGTATATACTGTCAGCTGCCATTCGCCGTGACGGGTCCTCAAAGTTCGGAGCCAACAACAGGTGGGGAACATTCCCGTCGCTTTCTGCTGCATGGCGTGTTATAGACGAGAACTTTATGGAGAGTATGAGAGGAGTTTTTGATGAGCTGAAGCTGAGAGTTGGTTATGGCGTTTCAGGTAACCAGAGCGGTCTTGACCCTTACCAGTCAATGTCACTTTACGGAACATCAGGCTTGTATTATGACAACGGTGCATGGCATAATTCATACTCTGTCAGCCAGAACCCGAACCCGGATCTGCGCTGGGAGACAACTGCAATGTTCAATGTTGGCCTTGACTTCAGCGTTCTGGATGCAAGGGTCAGCGGAACAATTGAGTATTATAACAAGAATACCAAGGACCTGTTGTACGATTACTCAGTTCCTGTACCACCCTACATGTATGCCACTATGGCAGCAAACGTCGGGTCGATGAGCAACAAGGGTATTGAAGTCACCCTGACAGGTGATGTGCTCAGAATGAAAGATTTCAGATGGACAATGTCGGTAAATGCCGCCCATAACAAAAATGAAATCACCTCTCTTTCCAATGATGAATTTACCACTTCGGAAATTAAAACTGGGAGTGCATGGGTAAGAGGTGGTTCCACAAACACGACCCATATTATCAAGGAAGGTTACCAGGTAGGCCAGTTCTACGGACCTGAATGCACAGGTCTCAATGAATCAGGAAATTACATTGAAACCGATGTTGACGGTAACGGGACCATAACTGTTGCCGACTATACTTTCATCGGGAAAGCCCAGCCTTTGCTGACCTACGGATGGAACAACAACCTGACATACAAAAACTGGGATCTGTCTTTCTTTATCCGTGGCGTATATGGCAACGATGTTCTGAATTTCTCAAAAATGTCGTATGCCAACCTGCAGTGGCTGCCCGGAGCGAATGCTCTTAAAGAAGGTGTCACTCTTGGGTTGAAGCAAAGCCCCCATTTCAATAGTTTTTATATTGAAGACGGATCTTTTGCAAGACTCGATAACATGACCCTGTCATATTCTTACCTGCCAAAAGATATACTCGGTATCAGCAGGATTAGAGTGTATGCAACGACTCACAACCTGTTTACCATAACGAAATATAAAGGAGTCGATCCTGAGGTGCCAATGACCGGACTTGATCCGGGTATTGAGGGCAGGGAATATTACCCGAAGTCAAAGACCTATATGTTAGGGATAAATGTAACATTTTAACGTTAAAACTAACTTATTATGAAGAAGTTAACATTATACTTTGCACTATTGTTGCTCATGGGTCTGTTGACTGTCAGGTGTACGAATCTTGATGAGGAAGTTTACTCACAGATGCCAACTGACTCCTACGGTACCAATGAGGCAGAAATCAACTCACTGATCGCCCCCATTTATACACGTCTCAGGGATTTCAACTGCGTGGGAAGCCCTGCTCCGAAAGAAAATTGCACCGACATGTCGGTAACACCTACAAGAAGGGGTGGTGACTGGTGGGACGGCGGAGCATATAAAGAAATGACGCAAGGTACGTGGAATCCCAAGACATCTGCAGCTATCAGGATCTATAATGACAGCTACTCACGTATCACAAACTTCAACCAGATTGCATATTTGATTGAGAACAGCAAGGCAATCCCCGAAGCTGACAAACCCAAGTATCTCAGCCAGGTAAGGGCAGCCAGGGCAATGAGATACATGGAGCTTATCGACGGCTATGGCAATGTGCCTCTTGTTTACGATTTCAAAGATCTTACCAAGCCGGGCACAAAGACACGTAAAGAAGTGTATGAATGGACTCTGAAAGAGCTCAATGAGATCAAGGATGTAATCAGGGATGACGTCGGAGCTGCCAGTTACGGGAAATTTACCAAATACTCCGTTTACTTCATGCTTGCAAAAATGTATCTCAATGCTGAAGTATGGAACCCCACAGGAGGTACCAAATGGCAGGAGTGCATAAACGCATGCGATGTTATTCTGAACTCCGGCAAGTATTCTCTTGAACCAAACTGGAAAGAGCAGTTCAGTGCAGCAAATGATAACTCCAAGGAAGCAATCCTGGTCGCTGTGAACAGCATTACCAGCTCATTCCCCTCGAGAGGATATACTCTTCATTACCTCGATCCCAAGGCGCTTGGACTGCCCGGAAGCGCAAACAACGGGATATGTGCATTGCCGGATTATGTCAAATCCTTTGACACCGATGATAAAAGATATCTTGGAAGCTTCCTCATCGGACCGATGCTTGACCCCGCAACGGGCGTCGTAATAACCACTGCTCACAGCAGGCCTCTCATCCATACTGTCGATGTCACAATTAAATATTCCATTGATGCAGACGGCTGGGGACAGGTTGAGCAGGAAGACGGAGCACGTTGCAATAAATGGGAATTCAAGAAAGGCGCTACTGCAATGGAGAATGATTGTGCAATTTACAGGTATGCAGATGTTTATCTTATGAAAGCCGAATGCCTTGTAAGGCTTGGACAGAATAACACAGAAGCAACCAGGCTTATCAATGAACTGAGGAAAAGGGCTTTCGACCCTGCTCTTCATGCAACAAAGCTTAAAGGCAGCGTCACACTTGATGATATCTACAAGGAGCGCAGGTTCGAGCTTGCATGGGAAAACTGGGGAAGGCAGGATATGATCAGGTTTGGTACATTCCTGAATGCCATCCCGGTCTGGAGGCCCAAAGCACTTGCTGCTACCCGTTTGTTGTGGCCCATCCCGCAGACGGCAATCGATGCTAACCCGAACCTTACGCAGAACCCGGGGTATTAAGGGATTGCGGATTTAGGATATCGGATTACGGATTGAAATCCTGATCTGAATCGTAAAAATAGAAGAGCGTCCTTGCTTAAATTGAAGCAGGACGCTCTTAATATAAAGCAACAATCAGTCTTGTGTCCCTTTGTGCACCTTAGTGCTGAACTTAGTGCAACGAAATCTCCTCTATCCTTACCGGCCTGTTCTCCAGGTGCGATTTTTTTGCGGCCATCGCTATGATCACTGACATGAGGCCGTCGTTGCCCGATACCGGGAGAGCCTTGTCCCCGAGAACGGCTTCGCAGAAGATCTTCATCTCGGCGGCATAAGATTCAAGGTACCTGTCCATGAAGAAATTCAGCGGGAGGGACCTGTGAATGCCGTCTGCAGCAAAATACTGATGATTTTCAGGGAAGTTGTTATCCGCACTGAGCATACCCTTTGAACCGAATATTTCCAGCCTCTGGTCATATCCATAAACGGCTTTCCTGCTGTTGTCGATCACTCCCATTGCACCGTTTGCAAATGTGAGGGTAATGATAGCAGTATCCACATCACCGGCTTTTCCGATTGCAGGGTCGACAAGCACGGAAGCTTTCGTATAGACCTCTGTAACTTCGCTGCCAGTGATATACCTTGCCATGTCGAAATCATGGATTGTCATATCCATGAACATGCCTCCCGATGAGGCGGCATACTCCGCTGAAGGCGGGTTGGGGTCGCGGGAGGTGATCTTGAGGATATGCGGCTGTCCTATCCTGCCATCAAGTACAAGGTTCTTTATCTTAAGAAAGTTAGGGTCGAAACGGCGGTTAAATCCCACCATCATTTTAACGCCGGCTTTTTCGACTGCCCTGTTGGCTTCCCTGATGACATTTATCGACAGGTCGACTGGCTTCTCGCAGAAAATATGTTTCCCGGCTTTTGAAGCATCCACGATGTACTTTGCATGCGTATCGGTAGGAGAGCAGATGACTATAGCCTCGACCCCCGGAAAATTAATGACATCCATGTAGTTCTGAAATACATTGTTGATGCCGAATTTCCCCGCAGTTTCCTTTGCCGGGACAAGGTTTGTATCAGCAACAGCTACAACTTCAGCCATAGGAACATTCTGTACGAGGGTGGCAATATGCACCTTGCCGATCCTGCCGGTGCCGATCACGCCCATTTTGAGTTTTTTCATGTTTTTTTCAAGTGTTAAAAGTTATATTTCAATTTTTTATGTAACAAAATGGTAATTTTTTTCGTATAAATAATATAGATCTTATTTTAACCACGGAGGACACGGAGTTTCACGGAGTTTACACGGATTTTCCGGGGATTTTATTCAGTTTCACGCAAAGTCGCAAAGACGCAAAGTCGCCTTCGCCTCACATCCCCAGTGTCTTTATATACTCCCTGTTCCTGGCGGCACACTCCTTCGGGTTGCCCATTCCCGGCAGAACGTCCTGTTCCACGACTATCCATCCGGCATAAGCTCGTTCCTTCAGCTCCTTAACGATTGTCTTGAAATCCACAGCTCCTTTCCCGAGCTCACAGAAGACACCGCTACCGACGGATTTGAAATAGTCCCATCCTTCCTTTCTTGATTTTTCAGCTATTTCCGGCTGACAATCCTTGAAATGGATATGCCAGATGCGTTTGCCATGCTTCTTAAAAGCAACATGGGGATCGCCACCACCGAACATATAATGGCCCATGTCCAGGACAAGCCCCAGCAGGGCAGGATCGGTATGCTCCATCAAAATGTCTATCTCCTCGGGTGTTTCGACATAACCTGCGCAATGATGATGAAAAACCGTCCTCAGTCCTGTTTCTTTTTTTACTGCCCTGGCCACTGAATCTGCTCCTTCGCCGAAGATTTTCCATTCACTTTTTGAGAGCCCCATGGCCTTTGTCACCCTACCGGCATTTTTAGTACGTTCGTCCACGCTGCCGTTGTTGTCGGCAAGGACGATGAATGCATTTTTATAGCCTGCGTCCGACATCAGCCTCGCAGTTTTGACGGCTGTCTCGATGCCGCCAGCATGTTTTGATTTGTCCTTAAGGAAAACAGGAACAAAAGCTCCAACCATCTGAAGGGAACGTTTATCAAGTTCATTTTTCAGATCAGCCGGCGTGGTCGGCATGAAGCCCCAGTCGCCCAGCTCGGTACCTTCATAACCGGTTTCCCTGATCTCATCAAGGACCTGTTCATAACCTGCGGCTTTGCCGTCGAGGTTAAACTCGAGAACACCCCATGAACAGGGTGCATTTGCAATTTTAATCATAGGTTCGTTATGTTGGTTAGTCAAAATTTCCGTGTCCATTCATCGTGCCATCTCTCTATCACGACTTTGGTCTGAGTATAGAATTCAATTGCATGAAGCGATTGCCCGTGAAGGTCACCGAAGAAGCTTTCCTTCCAGCCGCTGAAAGGGAAGAAGGCCATCGGGGCAGCAATTCCAATGTTAATTCCGACATTCCCCGTTATTGCATCATGCCTGAATTTCCGTGCGGCTGAACCGCTTTTTGTAAAGATGCTCGATGCATTTCCGTACTGTCCATTGTTGATCACCTGTATTGCTTCTTCAAGTGTGTTCACGTTTACGATGCTCAGCACAGGGCCGAAGATCTCTGTTTTATACACTTCACTTTCCGGCTTTACATTACCCAGGACTGTAGGCATGATGAAGTTACCTTTCTTCAGTTCAGCCACCGCAATGTTTCTTCCGTCAAGCAGGAGTTCGGCGCCTTCATCGAGACCTTTCCGGATCAGGCCTTCTATTCTCTGCCTGCTTTCAGGAGAGATCACAGGTCCCATATCGATGCCTTTCTCAGCCCCGTTACCTGTCTTTTTTGCCTTCGCGGCAGCAAGCAGCTTCTCTGTAAAGATCTCTGAAGCTTCACCCACCATAAGAACGACGGATGCTGCAAGGCACCTCTGCCCGGCGCATCCGAAAGCGCTGTCGGTGATGATCTTTATGGTCGTATCGACATCGGCGTCGGGCATTATGACGACAGGATTCTTTGCTCCCCCCTGCGCCTGCACCCTCTTGCCGTGTGCCGTTCCTGTCTGGTAAACATGCTTTGCAACCCTGGTGGAGCCCACGAAGCTGATTGCAGGAATAAGCGGATGTTCGAGTATGCGGTCTACTGCCGTTTTACCGCCATGAACCATATTAAGGACACCCGCAGGCAGCTGCAGATCTTCGAACAGCTCGAATATCCTTGTCATGGTTCCCGGAACCCTGTCGGACGGCTTCACGATGTAAGTGTTCCCGCAGGCAATGGCATAAGGCATGAACCAGAAGGGTATCATAATGGGGAAGTTGAAGGGGGAAATGCTTGCACCGACCCCAAGAGGCTGCCGTATATAATATTCGTCTATTCCCTGCGCGATATCCTCCGAAAAATCGCTCTGCATAAGTTTGGGGATGCCGCATGCCACTTCAACATTCTCGATTGCCCTGGTAAGCTCAGCGCTAGATTCGGCTATTGTCTTGCCGCATTCCCGGGTGCAGAGAAGCGATATTTCGTCCGCATTGGCTTCAAGTATCTGCTTCATTTTAAAGAGATACTGTATCCTCTGCGTGGCAGGCATGTTCCTCCACAGAGGCCATGCTTCATGAGCGCTCTCCGCGGCATGATCAACATCCTCTGCCGATCCCTCGGGTACCCGCGAAAGCACCTCTCCCGTGGCAGGATTGATGACATCCTTTACTGAGGCACTTTTGCTGCTTACCCACTTCCCGTTAATAAAATTCTTCAGCTCCTTTGACATATCTTTTAATATTGTTACTTATAGAAAATATCTCTGGTTCTTCTTTTGTTCGGTGTATTCCTTATAAGCTTTCTTAACAGAATTCACCGATGACACTTCCGATACCGCAACTTCCCACCAGGCATGGCCCGGCACTCCCTGGTAGAGATCCGTTTCAATAACGATTACTGTAGTGATCTTTTGATTATATGCCTCCTCCAGCGCCTTTTTGAGTGAAGGAATGTCGGTTGCCTTAATGACGTGAGCTCCGAGGCTCTCCGCATTCTTTGCAAAATCGACCGGAAGATGCCCGCCTGTCAGTCCCCCCGTTTTCGGATCCCTGAAACGGTACTCTGTCCCGAACCGGTTTGAACCGACTGACTGTGACAGGCCCCCTATGCTTCCGAAACCATTATTGTTCAGAAGCACGATTGTGAATTTTATTCCTTCCTGTACCGATGTGATTATTTCATTGTTCATCATCAGGTAGTTGCCGTCTCCGACCATCACATAGATCTCCCTGTCGGGGCAGGCCATCTTTGCGCCGATTCCTGCTGCACATTCATAACCCATTGTGGAATAGCCGTATTCAAGATGGAATCCCTTTGTATCTGCCGTTCTCCACAGCTTGTGCAGATCGCCGGGAAGGCTTCCGGCTGCACACAGGACCACATCACGCGGTCCTGAAAATTCATTTACTGCACCGACAACTTCAGCCTGGGTAACCGGTTTTCCTCCTTTCACCGAATAAATACTCTTTACCTCTGCATCCCACTTCGTATTCAGGTCAGCAGCCTGCTGCCTGTATTCATCCGGCACGCTGTAGCCCTTCAGTATTTCCGTGAGCTCTTCAATGCAAACCTTCGCATCGCCTGTAAGGGCAACTGCACTATGTTTGTGAGAATCGAACTCAGCAGTGTTTATGTTGATGAATTTCACGGCAGGATTCCGGAAAGCAGTCTTTGATGCCGTAGTGAAATCGGTGTAACGTGTTCCAATGCCTATTACAAGATCAGCTTCGGCCGTGGCTGCATTTGCGCCCGGTGTTCCTGTTACCCCTGCTGCACCAAGATTGCAGGGATGATTGTAAGGAAGAGATCCTTTGCCCGCAAAAGTTTCCGCAACAGGAATGCCGGTCACCGACACGAACTTTTTCAGTGTTTCCGTAGCCTCGCTGTAGATCACACCTCCGCCTGCTACGATAACAGGTTTCTTCGATCCTCTTATGAGTGAAGCAGCCTCCCTGAGCTGTGAGATGTCGGGACGGTTTCTCTGGATCTTCCAGACCCTCTTTTTAAAAAGCTCTTCAGGAAAATCATACGCTTCAGCCTGTACATCCTGGGGTAGGGCAAGGGTAACAGCTCCTGTGTCCGATGGTGAAGTGAGGACGCGCATGATCTCCGGAAGCGAGGTGATGAGCTGTTCAGGCCTGTTAATCCTGTCCCAGTATCGTGAGACCGGCTTGAAACAATCATTTACGGAGATATCCTGTGATGATGGTGATTCGAGCTGCTGCAGCACAGGTGCAACATTCCTCCGTGCAAAAATATCCCCGGGGATTATCAAAACAGGCAGCCGGTTGATGGTGGCACATGCAGCACCGGTGACCATGTTAGTGGCACCCGGGCCTATCGAGGAGATGCAGGCGAATGTGCCCATGCGGTTTTTCATCTTGGCATATGCGATCGCAATATGAACCGACGCCTGCTCATTTTTAGTCATGTAATAAGGGAAGTCCTTGTTTTCGAGAAGTCCTTCACCAACGCCTGCAACTATCCCGTGACCAAATATTCCAAGCGCCCCTGCAAAAAATTTGTTTTCCACGCCGTCGCGCTCGACATATTGGTTTTTAAGGAACACTACCACCGCCTGGCCCACAGTCAGCCTTTTTGTTTTCATAAATCAGTTATTCTTTTTTATAATTCATTTCAATATTCACGAGCGGCACTCTCGGATCCATTCCTTTCCAGGTGCCATATATCCATTCATGGTCAGGATCGTTTCTGCTTGCAAGGCTCTGATCACTTCCAGAAAGGAAATTCAGGTAATATACATTGTAGCCGTGACCAGCAACTACAGGATGATATCCTTCCGGAACAAGCACAAGATCATTGTTGTGAGGCTCTGCTATTTCATCCAGGCTCCGGTCGTCATTATAGATCTTCTGAAGTGCGAACCCCTGGAGCTTGTCGATCTTGTAAAAATATATTTCCTCCAGGTCAGCCTCCGTGATCTTACCGCTGACCGGATCGACTCTTCTCTTATCGTGCTTGTGTGCAGGGAACGAGCTCCAGTTGCCTGACGGGGTATAGACTTCCACGCAGACAAGCCTGTGAGAGGGAGAGCCTGGCGGAAGTATGCTGTTGATCTGCCTGCTGGCATTATCGCCTCCCCTGTGCTCGATACCCATATTCAGCACATCTTCCGGAGTGACAAAGAGTGGTTTGAGGCCATCCGCCCCGGGGCACCATCCGCAGGCGATATCCAGAGTTCCTCCTTCAGCGATAATGGTGAAATCTGTTCCAGGGGGGAGATAAAGTGCATGAGGCAATCCGCTGAACACGTTTTTCCTGCCCGATGATGTTGACCATGATCCTGCTGAAGTGCGCGCCGTAAAATTTCCCCCCAGAAGGACGAAGCAATATTCATAATCGCCGGTATTGCCGGACCATGTTTCATCCATTCCGACTGTTCTTGCCATGAAGCTGAGGTATTGCCATCCCGCTTCCTGAGCAGTCACCGACTGGTAAACCTTTTCGCCCGAGCTTCTCGAAAGCAACCTGCATTTTTTATCCCTGTTCATAACGAATTCATGTTTACCAGAAGATGAAATAGAGGGCAGCAAGAATTCCGCAGACACCTGTTGCGGCTATGTTGAAAGTTGCCGTCGTGCTGAATGTGCCATCGCCGATAAGAATAGCTTTGCGGTCCATTCTTGCGAGCCGTTTATTGAAGATAAGGATGAGCCCTAATAGTATGAATGCTACCACAGGCACGTAAATGGCTTCAAGCGCCATCTTCCTCAGAGGATGTACAAAGAAGGCTGCGATGAGCCCGATGAGCATGGCAACAGCAATGAATTTCATGCCCAGTGAGGAATAATCCTTTGCGCTGACATCCGATGACTCAACGGTATTCTTTTTGTCCATCAGGCTGAGGCCCACCATAACAAAGAAGAGTATAATGAAGACATATCCTATCCTGAGCACGAAAGGCATTTCAGGGAATGCCACCTTCATTGCCATGCCGAGCGGAATGGTAAGAAGCGCGGTCCAGAGTGCAGCATTGGAGGAAGCCTTTTTCCAGAAGAGCCCGCAGAAAAAGATCAGGAATTCACCGGGATATATAAAGCCTGTATATTCCTGTATGTACTGGTAAGCCTGGTCGAGGGAACGCAGCCTCGGTGCGATCGCCGTCGAAATGATCAGAGCGGTGAAAGCCACGATCATTCCCACCCTGACGAGTTGCTTCTCCGTTGCATTTTTATTTATGAAGGCTTTGTAAATATCGATCGTGAAGATCGTGGAAGTGCTGTTCACTATAGAGCTGATCGATGATACGGCGGCAGCAGCTATTGCGGCAAAAGAGAGTCCTGTTATACCAGCGGGTATTATATTCCTGATCAGCCAGGGGTATGCTTCATCTGATTTTCCAAGCTTCACGCCAAGAGCAAAAACTGTTATGCCCGGAATCACTACCAGGAGCGGGATAAGGAGCTTCAGGTAGGCTGCAAAGACAACACCCAGCTGGGCTTCTTTCAGGCTTTTCCCGGCAAGCCCCCTCTGGATAATGAACTGGTTGAATCCCCAGAACGAAAGATTTGTCAGCCACATTGATCCCATAACAACGGCGAGTCCCGGAAGGTCCGAGAAGGCATCTTTCAGGCCGCCTTTACCGTCTGGAGCGAAAAGAGTACCCTTTTCTATTATCAGGTGAAATTTCTGAGGTGCCTTGTCTAGCAGTTCCCTGAAACCGGCTGCAACGCCATGTCCATCGCTGAGCGCATTAAGTGCGAATCCTGTTGTTACAAGGCCTCCGATGATAAGTACAAGAACATTTATAACGTCGGTCCAGGCCACGGCTTTCATCCCTCCCCATAATGAGTAAACAGCCGAAAAAAATGAAAAACCTATCACCCCATACACCAGAGGTATGCCTATTATCCTTTCCATGGCCAGCGCTCCGAGGTAGATCACCGATGTCATGTTCACGAAAATGTATACGAGTATCCAGAATACAGCAAAGCATGAGCTTACCCTTCTGTCGTATCTTTCGTTGAGGAACTGGGGCATTGTTGTTATTCCTTTCCCGATAAAAACAGGCAGGAAAAATTTAGCAACAAAGATCAGTGTGATTGCTGCTATCCATTCATACGCTGCAATGGCAAGACCGATGGCATATCCGGAGCCTGACATTGCGATGAAGTGTTCAGCAGATATGTTGGCTGCCAGCAGGGTGGATCCGATTGCCCACCAGGGCAGGGACCTGCTTGCAAGGAAATAATCCTGGGAAGTTTTCTGCTCTCCTTTTTTTGTTCTCGAGACCCAGAGGCCGATAAATATTATTACGAGTACGTACGCAGTAAAGACAACATAGTCTGTGGTATTGAATTCCTTCATAAGACGGAGTTAATATCAATAATATAGAAGTAGAGACAGGTCTCAGACCTGTCTCTGCATCCATCCAATTAAATATCAGGATTATTCAGCATCAATTCCCTCACCTTTGCTATCACATTCACCGTTGCCTGTGTAAACTGAATAAGTGTTCTCACTGTTGCTCCAAAATCATCAAACTCCTCCGGCTTCATGCCGTCTTCATCGTATGCCCTGTTGAAATCCGTAAATTTTTTTCTTAGTTCCGAGATGATTGAAGGATCAACCGGGCGGTCGATCCTGTTTTCCACACTTACATCGGAAGCATTATATCTATTCTGCCATGTCCATGGCGGTGATATCACCACATTGCCCCCGATGAACTCCGACCAGTGCAGGTGGTTCCTGAAAGCCGCGCTGAGCAGCCTGAGCCTGTACCCGCGCTCCATGTAGATCCTATATGCTTTTTTCATCGCGGCAACACCTGCCCAGTCGAATACTCCGGGATCGGCAATGATGTTGTGCTTTTCAGCAACAACCCTGAGCCAGTCGTCGAGACGACCCACCATTATTGTGCAGACCGGGCCCATGGTGCTGATATCCATGCCTGCTTTTTCCCTTCGGGCCAGGCCTCTTTCGACTGCTTCAGCCACTGCAATGGCCTGGGGCACTGAAAAGCTTACCGTGGCGTTGATGCTGATACCCCTGGAAGTTGCTTCCTCGATAGCTTCGATGCCTGCCTTTGTAACAGGTATTTTTACGATAATATTTGGTGCAATGGAGTTGAAATGCTCAGCCTGTGCAACGATTCTGGATGCATCGCGATAGAGCCTTGGGTCAGTCTGGAGTGAAAGCCTGCCGTTTACTCCTTTTTCCCTTTTGAATACAGGAAGGAGAAGTTTTGCCGCATTAGATGACATTTCTTCGATCAGCTTCCAGGTAATTTCATCTTCAGTCGAGCGGGGATTCTTCTTTATTAGCCGGATAATCTGTGGCTTCCAGGTATCCCATTCCATTTTCAGCACTGTTCCGACAATGACGGGGTTGCATGTGGCACCAACAGCTCCAAGGGCAAGTGAGCTCTTAAGCTCTTCCGTTGAACATGAATCATTCCACAGCCTGGTCGGGGTTGTCCTTGTCATTTCCAGGAGGGCGCCTGCAGATTCGTTATTCGCCATGATAAGGGAATTATTTTCTACGTATCTAGCTAAAAGTATAACAAATAAAAATCATAAACAACAGCAGAAAGCTAAAGCATTAGCATTCAGGTTGAAAAATTTCCTGAAAAACAGAAACCCGGAATTACATATGAAAGAACCGGTTTTCGCCGGGGCGGGATCAGCCTTTTTTGTGGAACTATTCCTTCTGTTTTCCGGGGAAAACGAGGAATCCCAGTTTTATGCCAAACGTTCCAACCGATGTTCTGTTGTTATTTGGATTATCTTCTTTGTCTTTGGAAGTAAATGAATTATAAACAATCATTACATCAAACGTAACGTTATCTCCCAGCGGAGCCGCAAACCCTGCTCCGCCACCGAAACCGGAGATTCCGCTCTTATCAGTTTCTGAGCTCCCCATCCCGGACGATTTCGATGTAACTGAACCAAAGAGGCCGCCTAATTCAAGGAAAGGAAGAACTTTTCCTGAACTGACATAGTACCTTACAAATGGCCCCGCGCCAAGGATTGAAGTTTTATCCGTGTATTTATATTCAGACGAACTACCGGATTCCTTCCATGTTATTATACTAAGATCAAGACCTAGTACCAGGTTATTTACAACGAAGTAACCTGCTTTAGGAGAAAGGTTAAAGCTGCTCTCTTTATATGAGTATTCAGGGCTGTTGGCAACATCGCTCTTATACTTTGTGGTAGAAGAGCTGAAGGACATGATATCCGGGGTTTTTCCGGAAGCGGCAAGGGTTGAAGAAAGACCGATCAGGAACTTTCCCTTTGAAGTTTGGGCCTTCAGGGTTCCCAAACTCAAAATGCAAAGGAGGCACATCAGAACGGCTGAATTTTTCATAGGAAAGGGGTTTTAATTTTGCCTACTCTTAAGTTTTTCAGCATCCACTGAGAATTATGTATTTGCATGAAAATAGCCTCTTATATCACCAATTTAAGCATGAAATTTATTCCGGCATTCAATAGCCTGTAAAAAAAGTATGAAACTCTGTTTTTTTTGTATGAAACACCATTAAAGGTTGGCAGCAGATCGATTATCCGGACCAGTGTTTTAGTGGTCCCCTGGATTGCAATGTTTTTATTTAATTTGAACTTCTAAAATTCTGTCATATGTCTGAGTTGATCATGAATAGTTCCGACCGCAAGACAGCCCTTGAGGATTTCACCTTGAGGCTTCTCAGCGGAGAAAACGGGAAAATGCTTATGGAAAAGCACCAGCAGGTCCTGGGCACTGTTACACCTTTCGAAACAATGCAGGTGCTAGATGCCCTGCTCCTGGCGGGAATGCCTGTTGACAAGGTGAAGGCCGGCGTGGGTAAAATACTTAATGCATTTCACAAATCCCTGAGCAGCCATCAATGGGAAAAACCCGGCAAGGGTCATTTCATTCACTACCTCATGCT
The DNA here is from genome assembly GCA_035299385.1 of Bacteroidales bacterium. Lineage (GTDB taxonomy): Bacteria > Bacteroidota > Bacteroidia > Bacteroidales > VadinHA17 > LD21. The sequence goes on from DATGWQ010000151.1 coordinate 55,074, forward strand.
TGAAAACCGTGAAGCTGAAAAGATACTTGATGAAATCAAAACACTGAACAAAAGCATCTTCAAGGGAAGGGTGAAGGAAATGGCTGAATTGACTTCACGGCTCAGGTTGCTGATGCTCACGCTGAAAGAGTATGAGTTACACTACATTAAAAAGGAGAATATTCTTTTCCCTTACATCGAGAAAGTATTTCCAGAGTACCGGTGCCTGCAGATAATGTGGTCTTTTCATGATGACTTCAGGGAAACCCTTAAGCAGATAAATCGTGATCTTGAAGATGCAAATCCTGACTACGATATACTGAATAAATTGATCGGGAAGCTCTTTTTTATTATTCTGCCGGTCATCTTTCGTGAGGAGCAGATCGTTTTCCCTGTCGCACTAAAGGCTGTCCCGGAAAAGGCATGGAATGACATGATGGCACAGAGCATTGATACAGGATGGTGTTACATAGATATCGCGGATATCAGTACGGAATCCGCAGGCATCCCGTCAAATTCAGGTGGTTTGATAGATCTCGGTTCCGGCCTGCTGAGCATCGGGCAGGTAAGAACGATATTCAACAACCTCCCGCTCGATATAACCTTCATCGATGAAAATGATGAAGTGAAATTTTTTTCGGAATCGCAGGAAAGGATCTTTCCGCGGTCGAGAGCCATCATAGGAAGAAAGGTACAGAACTGTCATCCGCCTCAGAGCATACATGTTGTAAATGAAATATTAGCAGCTTTCAGGAAGGGAGAGAGGGATAGTGCCGAATTCTGGATTCAAATGAACGGACGCTTTATTTACATCCGCTACTTTGCATTGCGAAATGAAGCAGGAGAGTACAGGGGGACCATTGAAGCAAGCGAGGATATCACCGTGGCACGCTCACTTGCAGGTGAACGAAGGTTATTGAAGTGGAACACAGAAAAATAAGGATAAAGGCTGATAACCTTCCGGTTTCCGTTAATGAAGGTTTCTTTTCACAAGAAAATCTGCAAGCTGGTTTATATGGTCAGTATTAACATAATCAACGCCCGCATTCAGCAATGTTTCCCAGGCTTCGGGATTATCGGGGGCATTCCAGAAACGAACTTTTTTATTCATTTCATGGATTGAATCGATCACCGAGACCAGCTTTTCCCTCTCATATTCAGAGATAGCGCTTTTACCATCCCATTTTATGAGTGACCTGAGATTCTCGCTGAAAAGCGGTATTCTTGAGAGCTGTTCAGCCGTGTATTCCTGTCCGATGATGCCATCAAAGAAGATCAGTGAAGGATAATCCGGGTAAGCGGAAGTTGAAGGCCTGTTTCCCGAGATCACAATCCTTACAGCATCGGGGTTAACAGATGGATCGAATACATCGGGATATTCCCTGAGCTTTTTTGTGAGGAGGTCGAGGGTGGGAACAGCCTCAGTCTTAAGATCGATAAGAAGCTGAAGCCCTGAGGGAAAATCGTGCCATGGTTTCCCACCGTTGTACTTTACAAGATTCACAACAGGCCGGAGATAGAGTGCGTCAAGAGTGCGTTCGGGTTTTATGTCTTTTTGATCATGCCCGACATATAATTCGCCATTGACAATCCAGATATCGGCTTCAATAGAGCTGAAATGATTGTAGTATGCAATCCAGAATGGAATGACATTAGCATAATCGTTGTGGGAATGTGCTCTCAGCGGCTGCTGTGCATCGAGCCGAAGCACAAGGGCAATCAGCAAAAGGGGAAGAAAAAGTTTTTTCATATTCATAAAAATATGAAAAATTAAGGATTTCTCGTGCTTTCAATTTAAGGGATGCTCGAAGGAAAGATAAAGAAATATGCCATTGTTGCCGGATCCTTCTCCGACACCTATAGGAAATGCCAGGCCGGGTACGATCTGCAATCCTGATTTGAAATTAATGGCAAACCTGCAGCCCGGATTAATGTACAGCGAATTTTCAGTGATCACCCGGTTGCTGACAGGTTTTGTCCTGGTGGCATTTCCAGCTATTTCGAGCATGAGGTTGAGGTTGCCGGAAAGAAGATAAATAATGCTAGTGCCGTAATTAATGTTTGTGATGTCAGATCTGGTATCGTCAGGGGCCCGGGCTGAGAATATTAAAGTAGCCCCGAGGTTATAATGTGTGACTATTTTTCTTGAAAGGATAAGGCTTGCAGGAAGGTTCACCTGGTAGCCCGGTACCCCGTTGCCCAGGGCTTTGCCGGTGTTTCCTGTAGGCAATAGCAGTGAAAATCTTGGAGAGAACGCCATCCTTTCGGTAAGCACAGCCTGGTACCTGTAATTGAGAGCGATATCTCCAATTCCCGCTTCCCCGGATTTCAGCACCGGTATTGTGACAGAAACCTGGTGCTTCTGTCCTTGGAGCGGCCATTCCTCAGTAAATGTATATAACCATGTTTTATCCTGAAGGATCTGAAATGCAGATATATGCTGTATAACTCCGGGTTCCTGGTTGTATGCCTCTTCGATAAGGAATGAATTATCCTCTATACGCTCAAAGTCGAATTTTCCCTGCGAATAGCAAAATGCGGGAATAAAAAGGAATATGACCACAAACCTGAAAGAAATCATTTCATAAATCCGTTATAAGAGTAGAAACCAGTGTGTAATGGAGTTTGTTTATTCACCCGAAAGGATGGCGTACCGGTGTTAAATAATAAAATTAATTAATTTATTGAAAATAAATCAATTATTAACTATATAAAGTGTACATTGCAAACCAGGAATCCCGTTGTGCAGCGGGCGACTTTGTTAATAAACAGATCTTCATATGGCAGAAAAGAAACCTGATACACACGGCTCGCCTGACATTTCAAAGCTTAAAGAGATAATAATAGACGACAGGACCAGAATTTATATTGCAAAGGATGCTGATGTGGAAGAAGCGAAAGCCCGCTACCATAACAGGCTTACAGCAAAGAAGCTCAGGTAAATTCAGAATACAGGATCTGCCATTCTCAGCTTTAATCATCTTTAATCCATAATTAACCCTATCTTAATAGTAAGCTATCCGGCTTCGTTTATTTTTACTATGAATTTGGCTCAACAATTCCCGGAATAAGTTTGTGTAGAGATAGTGTATCAAAAATTAATCTGATCACTAATGCCTGAGTGGAATCAACAGCCTGATAATTAGTTAAATCAATCCCCCCTTTCTTCAAAGCAGTAAAATTTTTTATTTATAGTTCAGATCAGCTGTTTCTGGATACCGCGTGTTTCTGATCTGTTCAACAAAAATTCAGGATTAAGATTTAACAATTGGCCCGGCTCAAAGGAAATAATCTTTGTTCAGCTTCATTTTACCATTGGTCAGGTTTTCCAAGCCTGAAAATGGCAGTGTTTGCATTTTTATTGGTAACCACCGGCATAAATCTCAGAGGACAACTGTGCGAACCTCTTGTAAGCATATCCACTACCACATCGAATATCTGTCAGGGTAGTACAGCTGTGTTTAATGCCACTGCATTAAATGCAGGCAGCACACCTTCCTATCAATGGAAAGTGAATGGTATAAACACGGGCACAAACAGCAATATTTTCGTTTCCTCCACCCTGAATAACAACGACATTGTAGTGGTAGAACTCACGCCTGATCCTTCGACTTGCCCGGAAGGACCTGTTGTCACTTCAGCCGCAATAACTGTTACTGTAAATCTCTTGCCTGCAGTCATAATTACGCCTTCCGATCCGACAACATTCTGCCAGGGAGGTTCAGTAACCCTGGCTTCATCAGCAGGAACCAGTTATCTATGGAGTACGGGTGAAGCTATACAATCAATCACTATTACTGCCACAGGATCCTACTCAGTAACCGTTACAGATGCTAATGGATGTTCTGCCACATCCGCACCGACAGTTGTTACAGTAAATCCATTGCCAATTGCCACTATAACACCTGCTGGTCCGACAACATTCTGCCAGGGAGGTTCAGTGATTCTGACTTCTTCACCCGCTAACAGTTATTTATGGAATTCAGGTGAAACCACACAATCGATCACTGTTGCCGCAACAGGATCTTACTCAGTAACGGTAACAGATGTTAACGGATGTTCTGCCGCATCAACATCAACAGATGTTACTGTAAATACTTTGCCAATTGCCACTATAACACCTGCTGGCCCGACAACATTCTGCCAGGGGGGTTCAGTAACCCTTACTTCATCAGCAGGAATCAGTTATCTATGGAGCACGGGTGAAACGTCACAATCGATCACTGTTACTGTCACAGGATCTTACTCAGTATCGGTCACAGATGTAAACGGCTGTTCTGCTGCTTCGGCGCCGACCCCTGTCACAATGCACCTTTTGCCAGCAGTTTACAGCGTTACAGGCGGAGGTGCTTATTGCAACGGTGGACCGGGATTATTAATTGGTTTGTCCAATTCTGAGCCAGGGGTCAATTATCAGCTTTACAGAGACGCAACTACTGCCGGTTCAGCTCTTGCCGGCACAGGGGCAGCTCTCTCTTTCGGCAATCAGACTGTCGCCGGAACCTACACAGTTGTTGCCACCAGCGCAACAACATCCTGCACTCAGAATATGACAGGAAGTGCAACCGTAACGATCAATCCGCTTCCAACTGCTTTTAATGTTACGGGAGGAGGTGGCTATTGTTCCGGAGGCACTGGCGTGTCAGTAGGATTAAGCGGATCACA
>DATGWQ010000152.1:0-2811 GCA_035299385.1 Bacteroidales bacterium
GAAACAAAATTCTGGCTGAAGGCTTCAGCTGATTCAGGCAACACCTGGGTCGTCAATCTCGATGAGATCGGGCCGTCATGGAAAGGTGCCCTGCCCGACCAGTATGATCCGGCACATGATACTATCCGGTACAAGGTACTGTGGGGAAACCTGATGGCCGGCGGTGCAGGGACTGAATGGTATTTCGGATATAAATTCCCTCACTCCGATCTTGCCTGTGAAGACTGGCGCAGCCGCGATAAATTATGGGATCAGACAAAGGTTGCACTTGATTTTTTCCACACATATCTTCCCTTCACTGATATGAAAAGTGCAGATGACCTTACGACTGAAAAAACAGATTATTGCTTCGCGAAAGAAGGGCAGATATATGCAATATACCTGCCTGAGGGAAAAACCACAGACATCAGCCTGCCTGAAGGAAAATTCGACGTTGCATGGTTCAATCCAAGGACGTGGGACAAGCTTATCAAAGGCGACCCGGGGCAGATAACAGGCGGCAAAAAAGTTTCTATCGGCACCCCGCCCAATCAGAATGACTGGGTTTGTTTGATAAAACTGAATAATTAGCACGAATGCACTAATGACATAAACTTTGGTGAAATCAAAATGAATTTCAGACGCATTGTTTTATAAGGTTTGGCATTCGTGAATTCGTGGCAAAAAATATTAATATGATGCTCTAATGAATAATGAGCCACGAATGCACTAATGACAAACTAAGAATGTTATTTCAAATTATGAGCGATCTTATCTATAAGGATGAATGTTTCGAAATTATTGGCCTTTGTTACGAGGTTCATAATAATCTTGGTGCAGGATTCCTGGAGATTGTTTATAAAGATGCCCTTGAATATGAATTGAGAAAGAAAAGTATTCCATACCGAAGGGAGATGGAATATACAGTTCAATATAAAGACGCTATTTTGCCTCATAAATTCTTTGCTGATTTTGTCGTCCATGATAAGATTATTCTTGAAGTAAAGGGTGTTTCAGGTATCGCTGATGAATTTATTGCACAAGCTTTGAATTACTTAAAAGTTTCAGGAAACAGATTGGCGTTGATAGTCAACTTTGGTGAAATCAAAATGAATTTCAGGCGAATTGTTTTATAGGGTTTGGCATTCGTGAATTCGTGGCATAAAACTGATAATTAGCCACGAATGCACTAATGACAAACTAAGAATATTGTTTTAGAATGTTTGGCATTCGTGCATTCGTGGCAAAAAATACAATATGGAAAGATTACTCGTATAAACTGATAATTAGCCACGAATGCACTAATGACATAAACTTTGGTGAAATCAAAATGAGTTTCAGACGCATTGTTTTATAAGATTTGGCATTCGTGCATTCGTGGCAAAAAATATAATATGAAAAGATTACTTATTCTCACAGTTCTAACATCTTCTTTTTTATTTACCAATGCTCAATCAAAATACAGCATCTCAAGGCTGAAGGTCAGCCCCGACAAACATTACCTGGTAAGGCAAGACGGAACTCCTTTCTTCTATCTCGGCGATACTGCGTGGGAGCTGTTTCACCGCCTCAACAGGGAGGAAGCAACGAAATACCTGGAAGACCGTGCCAAAAAAGGCTTCACCGTCATCCAGGCTGTTGCCATTGCTGAGCTCGACGGCCATAAAGACCCAAACGCATATGGTTTCCTTCCCCTTGAAAATCTTGATCCCTCAAAGCCGGCAATCAAGGACGGACCCGACAACGATTATTGGGATAATGTCGACTTCATTGTCAATAAAGCAAACGAACTGGGACTGTATATTGGTTTCCTGCCCACCTGGGGAAGGTACTGGCATGATGAAAATCCCCTTTTCACGCCTGAGAATGCTGAAGTGTACGGCGAGTGGATCGGGAAACGCTATGGGCAGAAAGGTGTGATCTGGATCCTTGGCGGTGACAGGAAGATCGAAAACGATACACAGCGCCGGATTGTAGAGGCCATGGCAAAAGGTCTCCGGAAAGGCGATGGCGGGAGAAACCTTATCTCATTTCATCCCAGGGGCGCTTCAGGATCATCGGAATACTTCCAGGATGCAGAATGGCTCGATTTTAACATGCGACAGAACGGGCACCAGGCAGAATATGCCGGGACATACACCGACAAAGATCCTGTGCCAACAGGCAATACAAGAATTGATTATGACCGCACCCCGGTAAAACCGGTTATCGACGGAGAACCTCTTTACGAGGATCATCCGCTGCGTTTCAGGGCAAAGGATAATGGTCACTCAATTGCCATGGACATAAGGCATTGCCTGTACTGGGACCTTTTTGACGGTGCCTTCGGGCACACTTACGGGCATCATTCAGTCTGGCAGATGTGGTCGGAGAAGAAGAACCCGATAAACGGCCCTTTGATGCCATGGCATGAAGCGATAAATCAGCCCGGAGCAGGACAGATGCAATATGGGAGGAAACTGATTGAATCAAGACCATTCCTTACAAGGATCCCGGACAATAGCATACTTGTAACTGATCGCGTGCCGACCTCTGTTCCGGGAGCAGGCAGATACCGGTTTGCCGCAACAAGGGATATTGATGGAACTTATGCAATGATCTATGTTCCTGCCGGAAGGGCTTTCACTGTTAAGATGAATGTCATAAAAGGTCAGAAAATAAGTGCCTGGTGGTACAATCCACGCAACGGGAAGGCAAGCGCAACGGGAACATACTCGAATACCGGGGAAAAGACTTTCATGCCGCCCGATCCGGGCGAGGAGCTCGACTGGGTGCTTGTGCTCGATGATGCTTCGAAGAAGTACCAGGCTCCTGGGTCAAAGTCGTTATTCT
>DATGWQ010000153.1:0-49226 GCA_035299385.1 Bacteroidales bacterium
ACAGGAGGTTCAATCAGGGTGATACCTGCTGAGGGTTCAGCAACCCTGATGTCATTCACTGATGTTGGAACAAATCCACTGGTTTGGGGAGATTCAGGAATTGTAATAATCCCGTTTATCATATCCGTAAAATGATTTGTAGCGGAAATGATCATTCCCCGATCAATATCAACTGTATCACGATCAAGGGCTTTCCATTTTTTTTCATCCTCATCGAACCAGAAAGTAAAAATATCATCAGGTGAATAACCGGGAGGGATAAGGTTTTTGTCATACTGTAATGCTATAGTCGCCGGTGAATCGAAAAGTTTTCCATGTGGCAGGAAGCGATATCCTGCATAATATCCTGCGGTTACTGTGGATATTTCAGGAGGGATCGGAGGCAGATCTTCAGCTAAAAGACCGGTAACAGATATTGCACAGTGTTCTTTCATTCCGCCTGGCGGTATCTCAAGTGAAGCTCCTCCTACAGTAATATTGAGATTTTTACCAGGAATAAACTCAGCTGATCTTGTCACCCGGCCCGGTATAATAAGATTATTAACTGATGCCCGGAATGAGATTTCCCTGCGGTCAGGTCCGGGTTCTCCGGCAGAAGCAGTGTGCGACCGTTTTCCAGACACATGATTTTCTGCCTGAAAAGTGATTATCCTGGCTTCTGTATAAGCTGGGTCAGGTCGGGAACAGCCATGAATAAAAACAATCCATGGTACAACCAGCACTGCAGGAATAAGTATTCTTTTCGGAGGATATCTTTTCATATTTCAGGTTGATGCCGCAGGTTCTGATTTATACCAAACAATCGAGCCTTTTACCGGACAATCAGTTTCAATGTTATCTTATCATTTTGAGGTGAAAGGAGAGTGATAAAATAAGTTCCCGGAAGGTTTATCACGTCACTGTACCTGTAAAACCTGTCCTCGCGCATAAGAATTTGCTTAAGCATCTTCCCATTAACATCTGTTATGATCACATTTACATCCATCACACTCTCGAGCATCATCCGCAATGTAAACAGGCCGTCAGAAGGATTCGGGAAAAGATCGACCATCCTGAAACCGGTACTGCCCGATTGCGTTATCGTAACCTCCCTTGTGGAATTACAGTTATAAGCATCGGTAACTGAAAGGAGATAGATACCAGGCTGGCTGACCGTAATAGTCTCACCGCTTACCTGTGATCCGTCAGGAGCGGTCCATGAATAGACAAAATCCTGTGCCGGCATTCCTTCAGACGCATTTAATGCGATAGCTTCTCCGGGCGGTATGGTATAGGTCTCTGCTATTTCAGGCTGCCAGGAAGTGAGATTGGGAACCCATAACTTCTCTGAGAATATATTGTTTTTTGAATCACTTATGGTTAGCATATAAGCCCCCTGCCGCACTCCCTTAAAGACATGTTCCCTGCTGTTTTCCCTGGAGGACATATGGATCCTGTTGTCTGTTGTTCCGTTTAGCACAAATTCAAACGGCGGATACCCCCCCAATATAAAGGTCTCAACCTCACCCATTTGCAATGGCTGGCATGTTGGTTGTTTTATGCTGCTTCTTGCAAAAAATGAAGGAGCGGTTATAATGGTGAATACATCGGCTCCTGAATGGTCGGGATCAAAAATCACTGGCCTGAATACAACGATCCTGCCTGTTGATGAGGATCCGCAGGGCAGGAAATCTGTTTGTCCGAAAGGATATTTCCCGGTTCCGCTTCTGTCAGCCATTAACCAGAACATTTCTCCTTCCTTCAGAGGTTTTATCTCACTTAAAGCCATTATGTCTGTTTCAACACAGAGAGGATCACCCTTACTGTTAAATGGAGATATCTTCCAATCCCTTTGTAATTTCCGGAATCCGGATTCTTCAGAAAAGCTTAATGGCTTAGCGTTGTCGCCCCAGGTAATAAAGGTGTTGTTTTTCAATTCGCCGGGGCAGCTGATTTTCATTATGCCAGGCGTCTGTGTACTTTCGGAGACAAGCTGATTCAGCCCTGAAAGGTCATCTCTGCCAATACCGGCGATATTGCTGTTATATGCCGCATTTTTACCCGAATCCCAGATTACTTCACCGGAGCTGTTAAGATATGATGCCGGAAATTCCTGGTTTAAGGAAATTCCGTATTTGAGGGCAAGATAGCTTTCCACCTGTTGTCTTTCCCTGGGAGAGATAACGCGGTTGAATACTATTATTTCAGGTATAATGCCGCTGTAGACTGATGCGGGCAGATGCCGGCTGGCAGGTTCGCGCCCCAGCCGGAGCCTCCTGTTCACAGAACCTGTATCGGAAGATTTGTTTCCGGTATAAGAGTACAGGCGCGGGAAAAGGTTCATGACTTCGGTATAACTGGAATACCGGTAAAGATCCAGTGCTGCCATTCTCCTGTTGGTCAATACCATCTCTGCCACCGAATCATTTTCCACACTCACTATAATCTTTTCCAGGGTGGTATCAGCTTCCTGGCTCACGGTAAAAAGGCTGAACGACCGCAGCTTTCCAAGATTCAGAGTGCTGTTCATGGAATTGGCCCCATCAGAGAAATACAGAGCCTGGTTGTTATTGATCGTTCTTGTTTTGCCGGTAACATTGAATCCAGGGCTGGAAGTATCTTTCACCAGGGATCTGAATCTTGAGATCCCTGACTGTGTGGACCCGGCTATCTGCCAGACAGATGCCCCTTTTACACCGCCGGGTAAAGTCTCCTGGCAAAAGGCCTGGAGCGGAATTAAAACTGAGATTATGAAAATGATGTGCTTCACCTGTAAATAGCTTTATCTTATCTGAAAAGCCTGACCTGCATTTCAGAAGAACTTTAAATTATAAGGTATTGCATAACCTATCGTAACCTGGATCGTACGGCTCATATTCCGGTTTTCTATGAAATGGAAATTATTGATCTCGGTTTCGATAACGTCATTCATTCCGAAATAATAACGGGCATCGAGCGATAAGCCATTAGCCAGTTCATATCCGAGGCTTATTCCGAGTGCAAAATTGGTACGGCCTTTAATAACATCCCTCATTTGTTGCTGTATCCTGATATCGGGTCCATAAAGGGCTTCTCCGTTTGACGTGTAGTAAAGCCCCCCTGGTGTGAGATTAAATCCTATCCTGGGCCCTGTTGCCAGGCTCAGTCCTTCCAGGATATATGCCTTGTAATAGAATTCAATGTTCAGAAAATCGTACCTGCTTTCAAGATCATATTCGAGTTCCCGGTTGTCTGAATAATGCAGGCTATTGCCGAGTCGCGCATAGGAAAGTTCAGCATAGAAAGCGGAAATGGATTCCTGCAATTTGTAATTAATGTAAAGACTGCCGGCAAAGCTCATTGAGCCTTTATTTGTAAAAGTGTATCCGGTATAGTAAGATTCGCTCACAAGCGTTTTTGCAAGGTCAGTTATTGTCGAATAGGCTGCACCTGCTTTCACCCCAACCTGCAGATAGGTTTCCTGTCTGCTTTTCTGCGACTGGGCCAGGATGCCGGTTGTGCCAAACATAAGCGCTAAGATGATTAACGTTCCTTTCATTGTATATATCTATTTAATTCTGCACAAATGGCAATAAGGATTTCCTGGCTTCTATGAGATTTTAACTGATCACATCTTTTAATAACTCCAGAACCTCTGGTCAGGTAAATACAGGCACTTGATTGTTTGATCAAGTCAGAGAGAGTTCAAACAGTTAAACCAAAATTAAAAAAGAGATTAACAAAAGTCAAATTTTTTTATTACCCGGGTTTTTCAGAAAGATGTGCGTTTCACATTAACGGTGCGGAAATGCCCTGCAAACGAAAAAAACTTATGTTTGCAGTAACTGAATCCTGAACAGATGAAAAAAAGAACAGCATTTATCTCCCTCCTCGTATTTCTGAATCTCCCTTTTTTTGCACAGAGCAAATACAAATTTGTTTATCACGGCCCTGAGTCTTTCCTGATTGAAGGGGCAGCTTTTGCCGATTCGGTAAAAGAAAGCCCGTACGACCGGTTCCCGGCTTCATACAAGGAAAAGGTAAGGGGACCCGTATGGAGTTTATCCAAATGCTCTGCAGGCATATCAGTAAGGTTTGTCACAAACTCTCCGGCAATAGGAGTGAAGTGGGAGCTGCTTAGGGATGAAAAGATGAACCATATGGCCGAAACCGGCATCAAGGGAGTCGACCTGTACTGCAAAACAGAAAACGGCTGGCAATATGTCAATACGGGTCGACCGGCAGGAAAGGTCAATGAGGCACTTCTGATCAGCAACCTTAAACCGGGTACCAGGGAATTCAGGCTTTACCTTCCGCTTTATGATGGTGTAACAAAGCTGGAGATTGGTACGGACAGCCTCAGCATAATCAGCAAGGCCCGGGTGAACACTGGCAAAGCAATCGTATTCTATGGCACCAGCATAACCCAGGACGGATGTGCATCCAGGACAGGCATGGTACATACAAGCATAATATCAAGAATGACCGGTTTGGATGTTATCAATTTCGGATTCAGCGGAAACGGCAGGATGGAAGCTCCCGTTGCGGACCTGATGGCGGCAATAGATGCACTTTTCTATGTCATCGACGGCACCAACAATATGACTCCCGACATGATCCGTTCAAATGCTGTACCGATGGTGGAGATCATAAGGAAGAAACGGCCGGCAGCACCGATCATCTTTGTCGGGGAGCTCGTTGACGAAAGGGCGTATTTCGATCCGGAGAACATGGGAATGATCGCTTCGAAAAATAAGGCGCTTAAGGAAGAATTAAGCAAAATGAAAGAGAAAGGAATCAAAAACATTTATTATATCGAAAACTCGATGGGCAAGGGTTCGGACCATGAAGGAACCGTTGATGGCGTTCATTTGACGGACCTGGGATTCAGCAGGTATGCCGATTTCCTTATCAAACAGTTCCGGAAGCTTAAGATGCCGGTAAAGGTATTGTGAGGATTATTTCTTTTTCGGGATGATGGCTGAGGCGGTCCAGTTTTTCATGAAACCGGTTACTTTCTTCTGATCATAACCCTGTCCCGATTCGAGGAGTGCACTGTCCTGTATGTGAATAACCTTTCCTTTACAGTCGATTATAATAAAGACCGGGAAACCAAACCTCACGGGATTTCCCAGGAATTCATTGGCTGCATCATTCCTGTTTTCGGGGCTGTAGTTCAGCTTGACAGGAATATAATTATCTTCGACAGCCTTCGATATTTCAGGATCTGCCTTGCAGAAAGCATCAAATCTGATGCACCATGGGCACCAGTTGCCGCCATACTGGATGAGCACATGCTTTCCTGTTGACTTTGCTTTTGCTATGGCCCCTTTGATCTGAGTCATCCCATCAAGAGACGGATCATAGAGCTTTTTTTCAGTCTGAGCGTATGTCTGGTTGACCATCAGCGTGAGAGCAAGAAAGAAGCCGCTGAAGATCAATTGTCTTAATTTCATAATAGTCTATAATATTAAGGTCGCCAAATTAATAAATATTTTAATGGGACAGACGGGACTATCATGACGGCAGGGACATTTTTGAATTTAATTATTCTTCTGATCTTTTTTGGTTTTTTATTTCATTTCGTGCTTTGTAAAGCCTTTCGCGGATTCCGCCATTGGCCCTACAGCCCTGCAATATTATGCGTTTTGATATACTGTATGGGGTAATCCAGCGACATGGAAAGATATTCGCCCCTTTCCTGCATGTCGACATCGTCAAACTCATAGTACCAGTGAATGGAAACCTTGCTCTTGATCATGATGAGTGATCTGAGCAATTCAAACAATTTTCTGAACCTGACTGTATTGATGTATTCGAAAGCGATATAGACTGCGGTTGCCTCTGCAGGGTTCTCCACATACTCGTTTATCCAGCTGGTAAGCTCTTCAGGTTCTGAATTGACATCGATCCCCCTGCCTATAATCCTTATTACTCCCTGCGGGTTACAATATACTTCAGGTGTTTTGTTGGTACGTGTAAGATGCAATGTATTCATAACCTCAAAAAAATGAAATTTAGAATTTCCCTCCCAATGGGAAACTAAGTTAACATATACCTGCTTCGGATAAATTAAATTCAATAAAAACCACCGGAAATCAGTCTGAAAACCGGTTTTTTATCAATGAAATGCTTTTTAAACAAATGTGCCATGCGCTTTGTTCTTACGTACGAAATATTCGGATATCCGGACCTTTATTTCAGAAATTCAGAAACAGAAAATACAAGCCGCCATGGATTGTGGAGAAATTAAATCTGCAAATCTGTATCTCCTGATTGCCCTTGCATTACTGGCTTCATCGTGCAGGAAATCTGAGACCATGTTCGAATTGATTGGTCCGCGCCATTCGGGAATCACGTTCAATAACCTCATTATTGAAAACGACTCTGTCAACCAGCTCGACAACGAAAATGTTTATAACGGTGCCGGAGTGGGGATAGGTGACTTTAACAATGACGGCCTTCCTGATATCTTCTTTTCAGGTAACCTGGTATCCTGCAGGCTTTATCTTAACAGGGGGAACTTCAGGTTCAGGGATGTAACCGATGAGGCAGGAGTGACCGGAGATCAGGAATGGTGCAGGGGAGTGGCCGTAGTTGATATAAACAACGATGGCCGGCCTGATATTTATGTGTCTGCGACCCAGAAGCGCAGGCCTGAAGAAAGGAAAAACCTGCTGTTTATCAATCAAGGACTTAACAAGAACAAAATACCCGTATTCACCGAAGAAGCTGCGGAATACGGCCTTGATGATGATTCACACACAACTCAGGCGAGCTTCTTCGATTACGACAACGACGGGGATCTGGATGTTTATCTTGTTGTGAATGAGATCACCCCGAGATTTTCACCTTACCTTTTCAGGCCGGTGCTGAAGAACGGTACAAATCCGAGTACGGGCAAGCTGTTCCGCAACGACTTTGACAGTATACTGGATCATCCGGTTTTCAAAGATGTTTCCAGGGAAGCCGGCATACAGACCGAAGGATACAGCCACTCGGCAATCATAACAGATATCAACCGCGACGGATGGAAGGATATTTATGTTGGCAATGATTTTCTTGCGAATGACCTGCTGTGGATAAACAATAAAAACGGCACTTTCACCAATGAGCTCGATAAATATTTCCGGCATACCTCTTCCAATTCGATGGGCAACGAGATTGAGGATATCAATAATGACGGCCTGGTGGATGTGGTTTCACTTGACATGAATCCCGAGGATAATTTCCGGAAGAAAATGATGCTTCCCCCGATCAGCTACCAGATGTACCAGAACACGGAAAGGTTCGGCTATAATTACCAGTATGTTCGCAATGTCCTTCAGCTGAACCAGGGGGAGTGCATCCAGGATGATTCCGTATGCAGGCCTGTTTTCAGCGAAATCGGGTATTATGCCGGGATAACTGCAACCGACTGGAGCTGGACGCCGTTGCTTACTGATTTTGATAACGACGGGTACCGCGACCTCATAATAAGCAACGGCTTTCCGAAAGATGTAACCGATCACGATTTCGGAATGTACAGGATGAAGGCTTTCAATTCCACGCCGAAAGAAGTCATGCTCAGGCAAATTCCCGAAGTAAAGATCCACAACTATGCTTTCAGGAATAATGCCGACCTGACATTTACCGATGTTTCAGGTGAATGGGGGATGAAAATTCCGACATTCTCAAACGGCGCGGCTTATGCCGACCTTGATAATGACGGAGACCTCGATATTGTAACAAACAACATCAATGAAGAGGCATCATTGTACAGGAACTTTTCGAGGGAGAAGGATAGAGAAAAAAGTCATTTCATCAGGATCAAAACTAGCGGGGATCTTCAAAACAGGCAGGGGCTCGGCGCCTGGATACAGATATGGTACGATAACGGGAAAACACAGGTCTGGGAGTGCAGCCCTTACCGGGGATATCTTTCCTCTATTGAAAATGTTGCTCATTTCGGTCTCGGCAGGGTGAGTATGGTCGATTCCATCGCTGTAAAATGGCCGGATATGGAAATGCAGGTGCTTTATAATGTTCCTGCCGACCGGGAAATCGTTGCAGATCACAACGATGCAGATTTGAAGTACTCATGGGAAAAAGCTTCCGGGCATGAGAATTCACTTTTCACTGAAATCACCCTTCCGGCAAAGATCTCTCATGTTTATAAGGAGATTGATTTCATCGATTTCAACATACAGAAGCTGCTTCCTCATAAGTTTTCCGAATACGGGCCTTCCCTTGCTGCCGGAGATATCAACGGTGACGGTCTCGATGATTTTGTTTGCGGGGGTTCTGCCGGTAACAGTGCCGCTCTGTTCCTTCAGCAGAAAGAAGGTACATTCATTGAAAAGCTGCTGACCGATCCCTCCAAAGCAGCGTTGAAGAACCAGGATGATGCAGGCATCCTTCTTTTTGATGCGGACCTCGATGGTGACAATGACCTCTATATTTCATCCGGAGGGTATGAAAATGAGAACGGCTCAAAATCGTTCCGGGATCATTTTTATGTCAATGACGGCAAAGGAAATTTCACAGAACACGACAATTGTTTTCCTGAAAATTTCACGAGTAAATCATGTGTAAGGGCAGCCGATTTTGATCACGATGGCGACCCGGACCTGTTTGTGGGCGGCAGGGTGGATCCATGGAATTACCCGAAACCGGTCTCGAGTTTTATTCTGCGAAACGATTCTCAAAATGGGAAAATCAGCTTCACAGACGTCACAAGCGAAATTGCCGGTGATTTAATAAATATCGGCCTTGTATCCGATGCGCTGTTTACTGATTTTGACAACGACGGCTGGCAGGATCTGATCATAGCAGGCGAATGGATGCCGCTCACTTTCCTGAAATATGAAAATGGCAGATTCATAAATGTGACTTCAGCAACAGGAATTGGGAACAGATCAGGATGGTGGACATCACTTGCACCGGGTGATTTTGACAATGACGGTGATATCGATTATGTAGCCGGCAACCTGGGATTGAATTCTTTCTACCGGGCAAGCAGGAAATATCCTGTTTGCGTTTATGCTGCAGATTTTGACAACAACGGCAGCTATGATGCATTCACTTCGATATACCTTTCTGCGAGCCAGCAGGATACCACCAGGATTGAAGTGCCGGTACAGGGAAGGGATGATGCCATCAAACAGATGATCAGCATGCGGGCAAGATTTCAGAATTACAGGTTATATGCCATGTCGGGCATTGAGAAACTTTTTACGGAGGAGCAGATGAAAAAGTCACTGAAGCTCGCAGCCAATACATTTGAATCATCATATATCCGCAACGACGGTAACGGGAAATTTACAATGATCCCACTGCCTGCCTCAGCCCAGTTTTCCGCGCTTAACGGTATAGTTGCAGAAGATTTCGACTGCGACGGTAACCTCGACATACTTTTTAATACAAACGATTACGGGACCGAAGTTTCCACGGGAAGATATGATGCGCTCAGCGGGTTGGTGCTCCGCGGCGACGGCAAGGGAAATTTTACTGCGGTCACTGCCTCACACAGCGGGATCTTTATCCCTGGGAATGGCAAGGCAATGGTTTCACTGATCGGAGCAGGCGGTAAATACCTTGTTGCTGCCGGGCAGAACCGTGCTCCATTGAAATTATTTGAATTGAAACAGAAAACGGAACTAATCCGGTCGCTTCCCGGGGATGTAAGCGCCGAGATCATTCTGAAAGACGGAAGAAAAAGAAAAGCAGAATTTTGCAGGGGCAGCTCTTTCCTTTCGCAATCTTCCGGATTTGTCATCGCAAACAGCACTGTAAGCAGGATAATCATCTCAGATTACCTGGGAAATAACAGGATAGTGCAAATTCCATAAACATCAATAAAGCCAAATGAAAAAATTCATATTCCTGCTGATACCCGCTCTCATTGAAGGCTGCAGCCAGCAGCATTCTCAGAAGCGGGATGATGCTGAAGTCCTGCACCAGAACCAGGATCAGCTAACGCAGGTGATCATCTACGATGCATTCACACCACCTGTTGCTGCAAGGTTGTATGTTTATGCTTCCCTCGCTTCATATGAAGCCATCAGGTTCAGTCATGAAGGCACATCATCGTTGACTGAAAGACTGCATGATTTCAGGCCGATGCCTCAGCCACAGCAGGGAAGGAGATACAATTTCACCCTTGCCGCAAGCAAGGCTTTCTTCAATGTTGTTCATAATGTCAGGGTTTTTTCGGTTGATTCGCTCAGGAGATATGAGGACGGCTTATTCGGGTATTACCGGAAGCAGCTTGACGATTCCACCTATTCCCGTTCTGCAGCATTCGGCGATGAAGTTGCTGCCGTCATTCTCGAGCGGGCAAAAAATGATGGTTACATAAAATCCCGCGGGAAGCCCAAGTATTTGGGCAGCGACGATCCGGGCAAATGGAGGCCGACTCCCCCCGATTACCTCGATGGCATTGAATGGTGCTGGAACACCATGAAGCCGATGATTATGGATTCTGCTTCCCAGTTTATGCCTCCAAGACCCCCTGTATTCAGTCTCGATACATCAGGCACTTTTTTCAGGAGTGTGAAAGAAGTATATAAAATTGACAAGGGACTTTCAGATGAGCAGATTGAGATTGCAAAGTACTGGGATGACAACCCGCTTGTGCTCATGCATTCCGGGCACCTGATGTTCGGCAACAAGAAAATAACGCCGGGAGGTCACTGGATGGGGATATGCGCAATAGCTTCGAAAATGGCAGGTGCAGATCCTGTCAGGACTGCCGGGGCATATGCCCTCACTGCAATTGCACTATATGATGGGTTCATCGCATGCTGGGATGAAAAATACCGTACTTCTTACATAAGGCCTGTAACAGTCATCAATGACACTTTTGACCCTGAATGGATGCCTTTCCTACAGACACCGCCATTCCCTGAATTTCCCAGTGGTCACAGCACCATTACTGCAGCTGCAGCTGTTGTTCTCACCAAAATTTATGGCGACAATTTTGCTTTCCAGGACACAAGCGACCTGAGGTATATAGGTATGCAGCGTCATTTCAATTCTTTTAATGAAGCGGCAGCAGAAGCATCGATAAGCCGGGTGTATGGAGGAATACATTACAGGTTCAGCGTCGATGCCGGAGCTGAAATCGGGAAAAAATTAGGCAGTTATATAAATGAGAAGCTTCTGATCAGGTCCCAATAGCATCTCAAAGCATCTCAGATCTTTATGAAAACACGTCTTTTGAACAGCCAGTAACATATATACCACAGGGTCGACCACACCAGCAGGCTGTTTACCATTACTGATATCAATTCGCCGCTCCATGAAAGCAATGATTTCGTAAAAGGTGTGAAGACCCTGGCCAGCATGGATGAACCGCCCATCATGTAGAAGACATAGATGAAAATGCAATTCATGCCGACAACTATGAAAATTTGAGATCCCCCGATAAATTTTTTTCTGACATCAATCAGCCAGTACGAAAAACAAAGGGCAAGGATTGCCCATCCGCCGCTTGCAAGCACAAATGACGATGTGGCTATTTTCTTTATTATCGGGTTGATCCCGAGCAGATCCAGTGCATAGCCTGCGGCAAGCGCCGAAAAACCAAATATCGCAAGAAGCCTGATCTTTTCAGCGGATGACTTTTGGCTCATCAGGAGCTGGCCACAAAGGACTCCCCAGACTGTATGCGCTATTGTTGGAAATGCATTGAAGGTTGCCCATATGTTGGTTGAATCGACACCCTCGATCTTGTTGTTGACCCAGGCGCCGAAATTTTCAAAGGCAACCCATGGATGATTGAACCCGTCCACCGGAAAAAACCTGTACAGAAGATCTGTCGCTAAGAGAATCACCAGGGTAAAGCTCACCTGGAAAGCAAAGCTCTTTTTCCTGATCAGAAAGGCTGCAAGATAGGTAACCGAAAGCTGGGCGAGCACATTCTGAAACCTGAAAACAATTTCACCTGGCTTAAGGCAGTTGAGAGTCCATCCCAGGAACAGGAGCAGCAGTGATCTTTTTATTGCATGAAGCAGGAGTGTCCTGTCGGATTCTCCTTTTTTCTTCCTGTTGGCTACAGCAAATGGAATTGCGACGCCGACAATGAACATGAAAAACGGCTGGATCAGGTCCCAGAAATGAAGCCCATGCCATTCATGATGCGTGAACTGTGTTGCGACAAAATGAACGGACTGATTATTAATTTCCAGGACATGATCATAAAACCTTGAAGTTTCGCCAATAAGAAGGAACATTGTAAGTCCGCGGAAAAAATCGATTGAGGTGATCCTTTCGGTCAATGTGTTTTCCTGTGCCATACGTGTTTAATATTTCAATGAAAATTTTTTCTGTCCAGGTGAAGTTATTACTTTCTTCATCACATATCCGTTTTCTGACGGAATCACAAAAGCAAGGGTAACCGGTACATGCCATCCTGTTTCGAGCGTGCCGGAGATTATCCCGTTACTGTCAGTTATTTCAGCAATCTCGAGGCCACCGCACGAAAAACTGAGATCAGTGCCTGCAAACATTGCCGAAGTGCCGTTCCACGGGACTATCTTGAGCAGCCGGCTTTCGTGTCCGTTCACATTATTGATGCTGATCTTCTCTCCTTTCGATGTAAAATCTAGAATTTCACCTTTCCTGAAATCATAAACAAGGAAATGATTTCCAATAAGATCCCCTGTTATCCTTTCATCGAGAAAGATTTCATAATCCTTCATGTTGTTTCCCCAGTTGACCACCGATAGCATATTCCAGTCATCTAGCTCTTTGCAGGCCGGTTTGATATGCGTAATCATTATTTCCGGGCAATTCGTGTCGAACATGTCAACCGGCCTTGATGCCGAATTCACCGAAGGAACCACGTGCCTGTAAAGCATCTTCCTGTCCTCATCGATCTTTGCAAAATCTTCAGTGAAAGTAACAAGCTCTCCGCCGATGAACTGGTTCAGGGTGTTTGTGAACGCCTCGTCATCACTAAAAAGTCCGTTGGTAAGACTTCTGTTATCTGTCGGAAGAACATCTTTCTGCCGCCTTACCATCATTGCGTCAGGATCTACGTGCCAGAGCCCCGACATCCAGGTCCTGAGCACATTCTGGCGGTATTTCGGCAGCTCTTTTTCGTTCCATTGTGATTTTACGTCACTTCCTGATCGTTGTGTATTGGCGATCCCGTAGGAAGCCCCGTAATGACCTCCGCACACTGAAATATATGCATTATTGCCCACCCCGCGGCGTATTGCTTCGAGTCCGCGCCTGTATGCTTCAAGCGAAGTTGCCGTTTTATCGAAGAATTGCTGGTCTGATTCAATGAACACAGATCTCATGAAGTCAAATTTGAAATACCTGTACCCCCAGTCGAAAGCTAATTTTCTGAACTGATCCTCAAGATATTCGCAAACTCCGGGATAAGTAAGATCAAAGATGAAATGATCGCGGCCGTTCATGTTGAATGTGCACAGCTGTCCTTTGCTGTTTTTCAGAAGCCATAAAGGATGATTTTTCGCCAGATCGCTTTCCCCATCGACAAGGAAAGGGGCAGTCCAGATACCTGCCGTGTAGCCGGCAGATTTTATTTCATCTGCCACCCACTTCATTCCGTGAGGAAAGGTTTGTGCGTTACTTTCAAAATCGCCCCAGTCGTTCATATCCCAGCATTCATCAATGAGAAATACATCGAATGGAAGGTGCTCCTTCCGGAACTGAGCTATATCACCTTCAAAGATCTCTTCATTGTATGTGTCAGCATGATAGTACCAGGTGCAATACACTGCAGGGGCGTTTCCCTCAGGTTTTTTCATGTCATAATAAGCCCGGATCCTGGCAGTATAATCTTCTATAAGCATGTTCGCATCACTCCCCTGGCTGACAATCACCCACTGGCTTGTGCGGCTCCCGTCAGGCGGTACCTCTACGCCTTCGAATTCACATCTCGCAAGTATCTTTTCAAGACTGGCATCTTTCCCGAAAGTCATTTGTACATCCGCAAGATGAAAGCTGAAAGTCTGGAAACCTATCAGGAGGTTTTTGCCCATACCTTTCTTGTTGTTTATCATCACGAACGGGTCACATGAGATACTCGATCCTGCCTGCGGGATCTCTGTTTTCGGAAGATCATTTTTATGCCTGAATTGTTCGAAGATCCTCCATTCACCAGTATTGCCGAATCTGACACTGCTCCCATCCACTGAAAGCGGGTACATGTTATTCAGCTTTACGATCTTCTTTGTTTTATTGGTGAACGTCTGCCTGAATGCCACCAGGTTTTTATTGTCCGATACCCACGCCTCGCAATCGATCTGACCTGTTGAGGCAAGAAAACTTCCGGTACTGAGTGTCCCCGCTACCCCGCCAAGCTTCTGGCTGACAGATGTTTCAGCTATCAGCTTCCAGGTTCGGGGATCTGATGTTGCCGGAGCTGTTTCAGGAGCCAGGAAATGTGAAGTCAGCTCAATGCCGGTCCATGATACTTTTTGCGAGAGTGGAAATGCACCGGATATTGTCTCCGTTTTCTTTATTTCCTGGGAATGAGCCCCGGTAAGGCAGAAAAACAGCAGGGCAATGGCTGTTATCTTCTTAGTGTCCATCATCTCAAATCGTTATTATTTAATGCTTTCCAGCAGGGAAGACAGCTCCTTCACTCTGTCGGGAGATTTTGCTGCAACATTTGTTGTTTCCCCCGGATCTGCAGTGAGGTCATATAGCTGCGGCACTGTATCGTGACCAAGCTCTGTGTTTGTATCCCTGTTTAATCTTGCACCTTTTGAAGGTGTGATATACTTCCAGTTATTGCTGACAATTGAAAGTGCACTTGCAATGGACTGCTCAACAATGTAGTCACTTCCTTTTTCAGTTTTGCCAAACCATGAATCAATCGAATTCCGTGTGTCCGGAGCAGCTTTCTCAGGAATTTCCTGATTTACAAGGGCAGCCATGCTGCCGAAAAAGTCTATCTGGCTGAGAAGATTATCCGAAGTGCCCGGTTTAACTTTTGCAGGCCAGTTCACGATGAAGGGCACTCTTGTTCCTCCTTCAAATGCGCTGTATTTTCCGCCCCGCAGTACGCCTGCAGGCTTGTGATCACCAAGGAGTTCCACAGCCCTGTCCTTGTATCCGTCGTCGACCACCGGACCATTGTCGCTTGTAAGTACGATGAGCGTATTTTCAGTCAGCCCGTTCTTCTGAAGAGTTTCCAGTACCTGTCCCACGATCCAGTCAAATTCAGCAATAGCATCGCCCCGGGGCCCCATGGTGGTGGCACCTGTGAAACGCGGATGAGGCACCCTCGGAACATGAATGTCCTGTGTGCAGAGATACAGGAAGAAAGGTTTTCCGGTCTTTTCCGGATTGTTGCCGTTAATAAAACCGACTGCATGCGCAGCGATGGAATCAGCAATATTCTCGTCCTTCCAGAGTGCTGATTTTCCTCCTTTCATATAGCCGATGCGGCTGATGCCATTAACAATTGCCATATCGTGACCATGGCTCGGGTGCATTGTAAGCATTTCAGGATTGGTGCTTCCGAGAGGTTCGCCTTCGAAGGGTTTTTCATAGCTTACCTCGATAGGATCTGCAGGATCGAGCCCAACCACTTCGGCATTTTCAATGAACACGCATGGAGTGCGGTCACCTGTTGCCGCCATGATATACGAATAATCAAAACCTATTTCTTTCGGCCCGGGTGTTATGTGTCCGTTCCAGTTTTGGTTGTTGAAGCCGCCTTCTCCAAGGCCGAGGTGCCATTTTCCGACAGCCGCAGTATTATATCCTGCATCCCTGAGCAGGCTTGCTACCGTGTATTGTTCTTTTCTTATGATCATAGGTGCATCGCCCCGGGCGATACCGGTATCATTGCGTCGCCAGGGATATTCACCCGTGAGCAGTCCGTACCTTGAGGGCGTGCTTGTTGCAGCGCATGCGTAAGCGTTTGTGAACCTGATACCATTTGCTGCGAGACGGTTCACGTTGGGTGTTTTAACGGCCGAAGCGCCATAGCATTCAAGATCTCCGTAACCGACATCATCACCGTAAATGAAGATGATGTTTGGTTTTTCAGGCTGCTTCTCATTGCAGCTTATCAGTGCTCCCGAAAGGCAGCATGCTGTCAGTATCAGATTTCTTTTCATGGATTGTGTTTTTATTCTGTTTTTGTGAGTTTGTACATTGCTGCGCCATGGGGCTCCAGTTTCACATTCATCATCCCGGTTATGGTCCCGATATCTTTCCTCGCCCAAAGGTCACGTACATTGAAGCTGCCCGTAAAAGATATTGCCTGGGGATCAAAATCAAAAGTCTGCAAGGAATCAGTAAGATTGAAGTATGCGAGATACTTACTGCCTGAAGCAGGATCATCGGCTATCCAGGCTGCCTTCCCTTCATCCCTGAACAGCTGTTTGTTGTTTGTGCTGTTTTGATTGACATCAATCGTTTCGGGATTGGTCATAAAGATAAACGTGGAATCTTTTGAAGCGGGAAGGTCCCCACCCATGATAAGGGGTGATTTTGAAATCATCCAGAGTGAGAACAATGTGTAATGCTCCGGCCAGGTAAAATGTGAATCCCTCTCGGGTCCGTGAGGTCTTCCGCCCAGGCTTAGGCGGCCTACCGGAAGCATGTCTGCATCAGGCCAGGCACCGGGTTTTATATGTGCATACCATTTATCGAGGAGCTCAAAGTTGTGCTTTACCTTGATCCATTCGTCCCAGAAGTCCGCAGAGATCCTCCACATATTGGCCGTGGCTGCAAGGTGGTCAGCCATTTTCACCGGAGCTTCTCCGGGTGAAAGGCTGAGGACCATCTGCCTTCCACATTTGTCAATCGCTTTCCTTATCATGTCAATTTCACCCTGCTGGTAACCGGGGGAAAGTATATCGTCGACTTTCACAAAATCGATTTCCCAGGAGGCATAAAGCTCAAAGAGTGAATTATAATATTCTTGTGCGCCAGCTTTCGAAGAATCGATACCGAACATGTGATTGCACCACTTACATGTATCGGTGATATCGGCAATGCCGTCACACCTGAAGTCCGTCCCTTTTATGGGAAGCTTATAATATGCCGCGTGCCTGTGAACGCCGCGCATTATATGGATCCCGAATTTTAAGCCTTTCGAGTGCACGTAATCGGCAATAGGTTTGAAACCCTTTCCGCCTGCTGATGAAGGGAATCTTTTTACCGAGGGAAGCAATCTTCCGAACTCGTCAATTGTTATCGTGTCTATTGGTTTCCCGTCCGAAGCATACCTTATATCCGGATGGCCGTATCTCCTTTTCGGATTGCCCCAGTCACCCGGATCCTGGTGCCACCATATATAATCGATTACAGCATAGTTCCATCCATATTGAAGAAGACTGTCGGCCATAAAGTCAACGTTCTTTTTAAACTGCTCCTCGTTAATCCTGCAATCGTAGGCGTCGAAGCTGTTCCATCCCATCGGTGGCTTGTCTGCAACGGTAAGTGATTCTGTTTTTTCATTATTGACATTGCAGGCGCCAAGAAAGAGAAGTAAAGAAATAAAGGTGTAAGTTCTGGCAAGGTTCATAGTGGGGATTATTGTGAAACAATCAGTAAGCTGCAGGAATGGGGCTCCAGCGAACGGGTGAATGATTTTCTGAAATTACCCAGGTCTTCATTCTTCATCACATTGCGGATCAAAACTTTTTTACGGGAATTGAGCGTAAGCTCCAGGTCTTTCCTGTTCACCGGATCGGTATTAAGAAGCAGGTAAGCTACCTTCCCGTTGCTCAGCTTTTTCATCCAGATCTGCCCGTTATCTTTATCTCTCACCAGCCTGCCCTGTTCCGACGGATCCTGGTTGACAGCAATAGCTTCGCGGTTGGTGATGAGCTTCCTCTCAAATTCATCCATGTTCCTGGGATCGTTTCCAAGAAATAAAGGTGAGCTCATTATGCACCATAGCGCGAAATGTGATTCCTGCTCGGCATTGGTCAATCCCTGGTTTCCTGTTACCATCATGTCGGGATCGTTCCAGTAACCTTTTCCGGCATATTTAGCGGACAGGTCATTGTTCACCGCCGCTGCCATCACACTGAGGTAATTTTTATTTGATCTGTCGGGCTTGTCAAATACAGCGCCTTCCTTATGTATCCTGCACTGTATGTCGTAGGTGGTCCTTGACATGTTACAGACTTCAGGATTCCAGTCACGAAAGCGGTATGCGCTTATGCTGAAGACAATATCCCTTCCGCAGCCGGCAATGAGACGGCTCCATTTTGAGTATGTATCCTTTATGGTCTGTTCGCTCCAGCCACTGTTATTTTTTTCACACACGGAGCATGGATCGGCTGATTGCCTGCAAAGGTCCAGCTTGACAAAATCAAGCCCCCATTCGACAAATTGGGAAAGATGCAGTTCTTCCCTCCCGAATCCGCCGACGGCATCCCCGCCGCAATCGTGAGTTCCGGGCACCACATGAACCCCGAACTTCAGACCTTTTGAATGAGCATAATCTGCAAGAGCCTTTATACCGTGCGGAAATTTAACAGGATGCGCAACAAGGCGTCCTTCGGAGTCAAGCTTCACATCCCTCCATCCGCCGTCGACAATCACATAATTGTAGCCGGCATCCTTCAGACCT
Source organism: Bacteroidales bacterium (assembly GCA_035299385.1). Classification (GTDB taxonomy): domain Bacteria; phylum Bacteroidota; class Bacteroidia; order Bacteroidales; family VadinHA17; genus LD21. Next base: position 18,518 of record DATGWQ010000153.1, read on the forward strand.
GTGCCTGCCAAGGCATCGATGACCTCCCTGACGGTTTGCTCATTTATATCCTTTTTGCCGAACCAGTTCCAGCTGTTCCATCCCATCGGGGGAGTGGGGGCGAGCTCAGGCCTTTTCTGACCGCAAACGATAGTAAATTGAAATACAAAAATTAATAGAAGAACGTTCAGGTTTTTCATAGGTCGGTTTTGAAGAACCTAAACATAAGTTTTTTTCGGATAAATCCAATAAAAATTTTTAAACGCAGAGAACGCAAAGTTCCCAGCGCACATGCCGGCGCCCGTAATTACGCACGTTGCGTCTTTGCGTCTTTGCGTGAAACGCCTCACGCCTCACGCCTCACGCCTGACGCCTGACGCCTCCTCATTCTTCTCCTCTCCTTGTTTATCCTTCTTGTATAAGCAACAAAGTACATTACAGGTATCATCACCAGTGTAAGGAAAGTCGCGAAGCTGAGGCCAAAAATGATTGTCCAGGATAATGGGCCAAAAAACATGACGTTTTCTCCCCCGAAATAAAGCTGTGGATTGAGTCTCGACAGCAGCGTTCCGAAATTTATGTTCATGCCGATGGCAAGCGGAATAAGCCCGAGAATTGTTGCTGTAGCGGTGAGTATGACCGGAATGATACGGGTTTTTCCACCCTGGATGATAGCCTGTTTTGTCCTCACGCCCTGGCCTTTCAGGACATCCGTGAATTCGACAAGAAGGATCCCGTTCCTGACAACAATGCCTGCGAGCGCGACTATTCCCATCCCGGTCATGAGTATCGAGAAAGTCATTCCGAAGATCATATACCCGAGCAATACCCCGATAAGGCTGAAGAATACCTCGGACAGTATGATAACTGTCTTTGACATCGAATTGAACTGTGTGATAAGGATGAACATGACGAGGAATATCGAGATGAGCATTGCCTTTGAGAGAAAGATCATGGATTCCATCTGTTCCTCCTGTTCCCCGGTGATGCGGACCTCAACGCCCGCTTTACCCGTAAAAGAGGGTATTATTTTCCTCAGCTGCACATTGATCTCATTCGCGTTATAGCCATCCAGTACATTTGATGAAAGTGTAATGACCCTCTTGAGGTTAAGCCTGTTTATCTGCCCGTAGCTGTTGATATAATCTATGCTGGCAACTGAGCTTAATGGGATCTTTCTCAGCACACCTGTGGTCATGTCGAAATATGTGATGGTCATATTAAGCAGTTGCTCGATATCGTCCCTTTGTGAATCATCAAAGCGAAGCATTATCGGGAACTGGTCTTCACCTTCACGGTATTTGGCAACTTCTTTTCCGAGCTGCCCTGTTCTGATGGCATCGCCAACTACGGCCGCAGTTATTCCCTCCCGGTTTGCCCTTTCACGGTCGAGGTTAACAAGGAGCTCAGGTTTTGTGGTTTCGAAGTCAGATTTGAGATCTTCAATGCCCGGAACCTGGATTGAATCGACATATCTCTTAAACCTGGTGCTCTGTCCCACCAGCTCTGCAAGATCGTCACCGGCAAACTCGATATTCACCGGTTTGCCCACGGGAGGGCCGTTCTGAAGCTTTGCAACCACGATCTCAGCTCCCGGTACATCCCTGACAGCCTCACGTATCCTGCTGAGGTACTCATTTGTATTTACGCCATGCCTTTCCTGGAACTGCACAAAATTGATTGCGATCTTTGCAAGATTGGAAGACTTTGAGGAGTTGTCAAAACTGTTTTCGGATGCAAGGAAAGCGACGTTGGTTACAACAGACTCAACAAGGGGATTATCCCTGCCTATGTCGTCCATTATTCTGTTTTCAACCATTCGGGTCACAGAATCTGTAACTGCAATTTCCGTCCCAACAGGCATCTTTATGTATGTGTATATGTTGTTTGGCTCGTCGTCAGGAAAGAATACGACGGGGGGTCCTGCAATGTTCCAGAGAATGATAGTTACAAAGAACAGGATTATGACTCCCCAGAGGAGCTTTCCGGGTCTTTTACCGGTGAGAGCCCAATTAAGAAGCCTCTCATAGCCTCTCATCATTGCAGGGATCTGTTTCGCCTGGAAATTCCTGAATAATTTATGCCCCCAGAGGTTATGAAGAACGTATGACAATGCCACGAAGGCAATGAGGTTGGCAATTCCGAATCGCTGCAGCAGGTAAAATGGAAGTGCAAAAAGAAGTATGATTCCCGCATTTTTAAAGATCGTTCTTCTCGCGACGGGGATGTCATCATCCTCATGCTTCATGAAATCGACCGCAAAAACAGGGTTAAACACATATGCCACAATCAGTGATGCGAACAAAGTGATGATGAGTGTAACGGGTATGAATACCATGAATTTGCCGACGACCCCGGGCCAGAATGCAAGGGGGACGAATGGTGCAAGGGTGGTTAGCGTCCCGGAAAGTATCGGCAGGAAAACTTCGCCTGCTGCATATTTTGCCGAAAGGTTAATGGGCAGTTTTGAGATCCTGTGAATACGGTGAGTGTTCTCGATTACGACAATTGCGTCATCGACCACAATTCCGAGGGCAAAGATAAATGAGAACATCACGAGCATATTCATTGTGAAGCCAATGACGGGGAGTACTATATAGGCAATACAGATCGAAAGAGGTATTGACAGGGCAACAAAGAGTGCATTCACAAGACCCATGAAGAACATCAGCACCACTGTGACGAAAATGAAGCCCAGTATAATTGTGTTGTTCAGCTCCCTTATCGTATCACGCGTGTAGTGCGACTGGTCACCGGTGATCTCGATTTTAAGGTTGCGGGGCAATGCTGTAGCCTTCATGTCGTTCAGCACGGCATCTATCTTGTCGGAAGCTGAGAGCAGGTTTTCGCCACTCTTCTTAATGACATTGAGAGTGATCACATTATCACCGTTGAACCTTGCATAATTCTCGGGCTTCTTGTATCCATCCTTCACGGTTGCAACATCGGTGAGCTTGACTATCGCCCCGCTTCCGCTTGTCGTTACAATGTTTCTTAATTGATCGATGTTCTGAACCTCACCGAGCACATTGATCGACCTGCTCATACCCTGGAGATCTATATTCCCTCCCGATACAGTCATGTTATTCATGCTTATGGCCTGCTCGATGTCCCTGAAGGTGAGCCCTGCCGCCCTCATCCTGTACATGTCTATGTTCACCTGGATTTCCCTGTCGAGCGCTCCGCCTATTTCAACGCGTGTTATCTCCGGCAGCGCCTCTATCCTGTCCTGTATGTCATCTGCATAATTCTTCATCCTGTCAAGCGGAATGTCACCGGAGAGATTTATGTATTGGATCGGGATCTCGGACAGGTCAATTTCCTGGACATCGGGTTCCTGGAAAAGAGGATCATTAGGCAGATCCCTTTTGGTTTTATCCACGGCATCGCTGACCTGCTGCTTGGCATCCCTGATCTCGATGCCCGTATTGAACTCGACTATTACAGATGAGAAGTCCTGGACAGACCTTGAAGTTATTTTTTTAACTCCTTTTATCGATTTAAGGTTCTTTTCCAACGGCCTTGTCACAAGGTTTTCCATATCGGTGGGAGATGTACCGGGGTATATGGAGTTGACCATCACCATGGGGATGACGATTTCAGGGAATTGCTCTTTTGGAATGGTATAATAGTTCAGCATTCCGAAGATGGAAATCGCCACGATCAGGACATAAATGCTTATCTTGTTATTGATTGCCCAGCTGGTTGCAAAGAATTCCCTGTGCTTCTTTTCCATTGAAGAAGAGTTTTAATTTTTGCTAAGGTATCCGGGTGAAGCTTCGGTCCTTACATATTCACCATCCATGAGATCCCTGAAACCTGTCGTAACAACTTTTGAAGAAGGGTCAAGCCCGGAGATGATTTCAGCAATTCCGTTGTATGTTTTGCCGACCTCGACCGGTTGCCTGAATACACCGTCGTATTTATCCTTTTCCCTTACGACATACACATAGCTGCCGTTCGAATCGGTCATGATGACGTTCATCGGGATGGCAATGGCATTATCTGAATGATAATCGTTGATAAGTACGACAGCAACCATGTTGGCTTTCATTCCGGGAAGGCTGTTCTCGATATTGGTTTCAATTTCGAAAGTCCGGTTCACCGGGTCGATATAACTGCTGACGAAATCCACTTCAGCTTCGACCTGCTGTTTAAGGTCAGGGAACTGTACAATCACCTTGTCTCCTTTTTTCACTGTGGAGGAGAACGCTTCAGACACCTCAGCCTTAACATTAAGCTCCCTGAAAGCCACAACCCTGAATGCTGCTGCACGGGGATCAGGAGAAACGACACTGCCTGCCTTCACATTGCTCTCTTCAATTGTTCCGCTGACAGGAGATTTGATCTTGAACTTTTCTATCTGCTGCTCCAGTACGGAGATCTGCTGATCCAGCGACTCTTTATTTGTCCTCGACTGAAGGAACTGAACTTCACTGCCGATCTTCTGTTCCCAGAGTCTTTTCTGTTTTTCAAACATGTCATTCGCAAACCTGTATTGAGTCTTAAGGTTTTCGAGCTGAAGCCTGTACTGCTCATCATCTATCTGGGCAAGCACCTGGCCTTTCGTGACCTTTTGTCCCACATCGGCATATTTTGCCTTTATGGTACCCGGGACATCTGAGTAAACAGCAACATTCTGGTCGCCATCGAGCCTGCCCTGAACCTTTACATAATGATTGAAGTCATCAGGACTGACTTCTGTCACTCCCACAAGCTTGAATTTTGCCGGATCGAGCGAATCGGTTTTCACACTGGCAGATTCGAGGTCTGCTATCTTTACATCAAGCGCTGCTCTCTGTTTCTTCAACTTTTCGAGTTGTGCTGATCTGTCGCCTGAGCAGGAGAAGATCAAGCCGGAGATAACAGTTGCTGAAAAAATCAATTTCAGGATTTTCATTTAAACTGGTAATTATTGTTTACTGTTGATTCTTAAAATTCTGTCGAGTTCCGACCTGGACTTCAGCAGGTTCAGAAGGGAATTATAGTAATTCGATTCTGCCTGCAGAAACTGGTTCTGGATCTGGGTAAGCTCAAAGCTCGCAGATACTCCCTCGCGGAACTTGATCATTGTGCGTTCGTAAATTTTCCTGCTGAGCTCCATGCTTTTACGGTTGATGGAGTAAGTGCTGTATGCAGACTGGTAATTGTTCCTGGCAGTTTCATATTCCATTATCAGCGCCTGCCCGGTATTTTCCTTGTTCAGACGTGATTTCTGGAGGTCGAGCTTTGCCTGGCCGACTTTCGAGGAACGGAGTCCTCCTGAAAGCAATGGGAAGCTGAAGTTTGCACCAACAACATCCTTCACGGCAAAGTTGAATGCCGGCTGGTTCGTCTGCTCCTGGTGCCTGTAGAATGCAGAAATAGTGGGATAATAAGTTGCTTTTTGCAGTTTCACAACCTGTTCATTTATACTTTCCTGTATGTCGGTCATCTGGTAATCGAGGCTGTTCTCAAGATTAAATTCGTTTTCCGTCGGATACATAAGATCCCCGGTCTGAATGAATGCACCGATGCTGTCACTGAGCTCCACGGGCTGATCAAAGCCGATACCCAGCAAATATCTGAACTGCTTGTAAGCGACGTCGAGCTGTGCATTCATAGTTTCAAGCATTGCCTGGACATTTGACCTGTTCACGTTAACCTGGTCTACATCCGTTTCCTCATTCAATCCCTGTTTGTTCATCCCTGAAACTTCCTCAAACATCCTGTCCAGGGCCTGGCCGGTTTCCTCGAGAAGCCTTATGTTTTCCTGGAGAACCAGAATGGAATAGTACGAAACCTCCACATTCTGTTTTACCTGGTCCTCGGTTTTGGCCACAGCTTTTTCGGACAGTTCCCTGACGATTTTAGCAGTTTTGAGTGCAACAAGGTATTGCCCGTTAAAGATCAGCTGTGAGAGGGTTGCGTTTATAACAGTGTTATCCCTTACGCCAAGCGGTATTTTCGGTCCTTCTGTAAATGCATTTCTTATATCATCTCCTGTTACCGTACCGGAAGGCAGAGCCTGTGTATCGAAAAAAGGTCCGAAGCTCAATTCCGGCACCTGGAACTGGTGAAGATAGTTGGCATCGACACTCAGCTGCGGCAGCCCGCTGGAAAGGTTCTCACGTATCTTCTTGTTGGCAATATCAAGATCAAGCTTCGAGGAAAGGATGCTCCTGTTTTTTTCAAGCGCATAATCGCGTGCCTGGTCCATAGATAATTTAAGTGCATTGTTCCCCTGACCACCGGCAAAAGTCAGAAGGCAAAAAACTAATAATACAAATACAAAGCTCCGTTTCACGTTTAATCTCGAATTTAGTTAGAGATCTGCATTCGTTTCCGGAAACAGGCATCTTTGAAGCAGACAGCAAGACTATTCCCCTGAAAAATGAATGTAACTTTTTAACAAGCACCGGAGTTAAAATGTTTTGGTCATTTACCTGAATTTTAGATCATTGTTATTGCTATACACAGAAAAAAACCCGTTTTAGTACAATCTTTGGAGCAGATTATATAACACGAAAGCCCTTTAACAGGGCTAACTTGCGGCTTGAATTATATTGGTGCAATGCTACGATTCTGCACCAGGATGTGTAATTAAAAAAGAAATGCTATGAAGAAAGTGTTGATGAGTATTTTATTCACAATCGGGATTCTGAATCTGGTGTCGGCCCAGCAGGCCTCATCATCAAAATCGGATGATATGAAATGGGAGAAGATCGGACAGACAACAATTAACCTGAGCGAGAATTACGGGATATTTGACTGGGACAGGGACCGTGTTGAAACGGTAAATGCGAATGATAAATATTCTGAGATAAAATTCAGGGCAAAAGATTCGAAAGTGAATCTGACCGATGTTGTTGTTCAGTATGATAATGGCAAAAAGGAAGATTTAAAGATGGATGCTACAATTTCGGCAAATTCCGACAGTAAACCATTGAAGCTCGATACCAGGGAAGACCTCGACAAGGTGACGTTCAGCTTCCTTAAGGACAATAATGCCCCAAAGGATGACAAAGCCGTTGTTGAGATCTGGGGTCTTAAGGCAGATTCTCATTCCGGGATGGGAAAGGGCACTGACATCGATGTGGATGTTAATGTCGATACGACCCATGTTAAGCGGAAATAATTATTGAATAGTTTGAATTGAAGAGGTGCTCCCGACAGGGCACCTTTTTTTACATGCTATCGAGCCATTTTCTTACATCTGTCGCTCTCATACCGGCACTGAGGGCTGCTTCAATCCCCTGGTCGGTGTCTTCAAATACTTCTATCCCTGAAGGATCGACTTTCATCCGGATTGAACATTTCAGGAAAGTTTCAGGGTGTGGTTTGAAATTCTCTATATCGTCAGCAGTTACAATAACCTTAAAGTACTCAGAAAGATTTACTGCCTTAAGGGTTCTCTCCACAGCTTTGCGGTGCCCCCCGGTCCCCAGTGCAATCGGAAGCTTTTGATAATACTTTATAACCAGTGAAGCCACGGGCTCTATCGGCTTTATCAGATGCTGCAATTTGCTGAATTCGTTTGTTTTTTCATTCAGCAATTGCTCCCATGATACTTTTTTCCCGAGGTCATATTCCCTGATCAGTTCCGCAGCGATCTCACGGCTTGCAGTTCCGTTATGCCTGTTCAGGAATGAAGTGGCGACCTCGGCTCCGTATTTCCGTGCGGCTTCTTTCCATGCCCTGAAATGATAGGGTATTGAATCAACAAGTGTACCGTCGAGATCAAAGATGATTCCCCTGACCCCGGGCTGTATATCATAAATCATTACAATATCATAATTTAATTAAATATAATAAAATTTGCCTTCTGTTAATTCTGACTTACGTCATTAAAGTATTCATAAATAATATCATATATTTACTTATAATAGATTTTATGAATCACTGCAAAACAAATGAAAACAAAAAAAAGGGGCTCTACGGTTGAAAGAAGAAAGAGAATTCTTCAGATGATAAATGATGCCGGGCAGGTCTTTATTAACGATCTCAGGGATGAATTTGATGTGAGTGATGTCACCATCAGGAATGACCTGGAGCAGCTGGAGAAAAAGAGCCTTCTTGTCAGGGCAAGGGGCGGAGCCATCAAACTTGAGACCGGGGTCAGTTTTGATTACCACCTCACCGCCAAAGATAAGCTTCACATTGACGATAAGATAAAAATCGGCAAGAAAGCCAGCGAGATGATCCATGATAATAATACAATCATCCTGGATTCCGGTACGACAACGCAGGAGATCATCAAAAATCTTCATCACCTCAGAAACATAACCGTTGTTTCGAATGCCCTGAACCTCATCAACCAGCTTATGCAGCTCGATAACATTAACCTGATAATACCCGGGGGCTATCTGAGGAAGAATTCCCTTTCACTGGTTGGACCACTCGCAGAGAAAAACATCATGAATCTTTTTGTGGATAAGGCATTTCTCGGAGTTGATGGTTTTGACACAAGACATGGAATATATACTCCGAATATTGAAGAAGCTTATTTCAATGAAATAATGATAAGGAATTCGAAGGAAGTGATAGTCGTTTGCGACTCAAGCAAGTTCCTTAAACGGAGCCTTGCATACATCTGCGGAATCGAAAGGATCCATTATGTTATAACGGACAGCGGAATTCCCGAGGAAGACCAGAAGAGGCTCGAGGATGCGGGTGTAAAAGTTGTAATTGCCTGATCTTGCATTCTTTTACTCGGAAAGGAGAATTATTGCGATACAGGCAATTATCAAACCTGCGAGCAGGAAACCTCCGGGTACCACCCCGTAAATCACAAGTGAAATTATAATCGTAATCACCGGAGCAAGCCCGGTAAGCGGAACAACCACTATGGCCTTGCCATACCTCAGCGCATAAACGAGCGTCAGGGCTCCGATTGCATTTAATATCTGTACAATAGCTGCCAGCCAGGGGCCTTTGAAACCATAATTTATGTTGCCGGCAAAGTCAGTCATCATTATTGCAAACGGGGACAACAAAAGCGCAGTCACAGTCATATAAAAGAATATGCTTTCAGCCTGCATCGTTTTATTGGAAAATTTCATCACATATGCCTGTATTGCCCACATGATGAATACAAAGATTGCAAGGACCAGCCAGCCGTAGCTGTTTATCTGGCCAGATGCGAATTTAGGATTGGAAAGGAAGAACATTGCGACAATGGCAAGTATTATCCCGATCCATTGCCTCAGATTGGTGCGTTCCTTCAGGAACATTATGGAAAGGAAAATGGTGAGTACCGGGTATAAAGAGATCACCGGGAACACAATGTATGCAGGTCCGCTTCTTAACGATTCAAAGAGTATAAGCTGGCCGCCTGCCCCAAGCAATCCGACAGACGAGCCGAGTATTATTGATTTCAGGTCGTGATCGAGCTTCCATTTGATCCTGCTCATGGCAAAGATGGCACACGGGATCATTGTAAGTGACCATACAACATAACCCAGGGTAGCCGGGAAGCCTGCTTTTTCGGGTATCTCAATGAAAGCGCCCCACACTCCCCAGAAAACTGTGGTGACAAGGGCATAGACGATCCATAATCTTGATTGTTTCATTGATCAGATAATATTTCAAATGATTTAATTTTCAAAAGTAACACTCACCGGTTTTGTCCTGATTATTTTCGCTATCTCCTTGGGTTTTAGTTTTATCTCTGAAGTTACGAACTCGGGGATATTATAAGATTTCAGGTAAGTTTTCTGGCGGAGCGGATTCTTTTGCGGGAGAACAAATGGTTTATGTGCCTTTCCGTCTTTGTCAAAATAGGAGAAACAGAACTCTGTGGTGAAACCGTCATTTCTTTTACTGCTGAACACTATCCATCTTCCGTTTGACGACCATGAATGATACCCCTCGGAAAAGTCGCTGTTGATGTCAGGTTTCGAAACCTTGCCGTTCTCCATGTTAAGGATGTATAAGTCGCTTTCAGGGTGCCATATGGGAAAGCTGCCATACGCGGCCATGCAAAAGAGCACATTTTTACCATCGGGAGAAACCCTTGGTAGAGAAATGCTCATGTTGTACCGTGATGCGGAAACCATAGTGTCGACTTTTCCGAGAGCGCCTGACTCCGGGTTGAAACCGATGCGGAGCAAATCATATTTCAGCTCATTGAACCTGCCGGGAGGAAGCTTAGGTGCGCTGCAGAAATAAAGGCTTTTTCCGTCGGGGGACCAGCCGGGGAATGTTTCGAGCCGGTCAGGAGATGCAATGGAAGCGCAGGTTATCATTTTATTGAGTTCGGTGTCGTAAACTTCAATGTCAGCCAGTGTGTCTATCGCCTCCCTTGTATGTTCCGGCACGCTGAGGAACACCTGCAGTATCTGGTTTACGGAAAAAGCGATATGCCTGCCATCGGGATTCCATGAAGGGTAAGTGCCGGGAGCTTTTGTGAGCGCTGTGGCTGTATTGACAAACTTCACCGTCCCTTTTCTCAGGATCACGGTTCCGGGAAGCTTCTGCCTGGTATGAAGCATCATCGTGTTACTGTTGTTTGAAGCGAATGAGTGACAGTTCATGCAACCTCCTTCACTGTAATCGTTTGTCATTACAGGGCTGACCCTGTAATTCTCAAGGCAGCGCTGATAAATTCCCATTTTCTTCCATACGACATAGCCCTGATCGAAAAGCCTGTAAACCAGGTAGCTGTCGATTGGTTCAGGAGCAATATGGTTTACAATCGTTTTATACCTGGTCCACTTCCCTCCCGATTTTGAATAAATGTCAATTAACAAGTCGCCATCCCTGTTACCTTCAAGCAGCTTCTTCCACTTTGATTCATTAATATGTATGACATTCTTTCCTGATCTGATCTTCAGTGTTTGCCCTTTGGCTGATCTGATCTCGGCATAATATTTTTTCCCGTTTTCATTTACCATGAAGTTGAGCGGAGCAATATTCGGCGGAATGGTAATGCCTGAATAATCGGGTTGAATGTGAGGTTCCCTGTCCTGTTGAATTATATCGGTTCCCGGCCCTGAACATGAGGTGAGCGCTCCCGTTAAGAACGAAAGGAAAAATAAGAATCCTCCGATATGACTGTATATTGTGACTGTTTTCACCGGACTTGTGCCTTCTTGTTCAGGAAATAGAAATAATACCAGTATGTATTGCCAAATTCTTCATTTAGCTTATTATCTGCTTTCCTGGAGGAATACAGATTCATAAATTTATCGAACCTGGCTGATGTTGATTGCCTTATGGAATGACCTTCAGGAATTACGTTCTTCCGGGTATAGTACATGTTTATAAGCAAAGCTTCCTCAAAATGAACAGGTATGGCATTATAGCCATATTTATTCAGATCATTGACATACCAGGTAAAATCTGAAATATTTTTCTCGAGCAGAAGAGTCGAGAGAAAATACTCATATGCCATTTTGTTATCTGGATGATTCTGAAGAAGATGGACAAGGATGCTGTCAGGGATACTGGTATCGCCATTGAAATCTGCATGGATTGCCAGGTTACGTTTGGACACGATTTCCTGATCCTTACTGATAAGGTCAGGGTTGGCCAGGTAATTCAGGTACATGGCTGACCATTTCCTGTAAAAAAGGGATTGATCGAGCATTTCAAGGTATTTTCCTGCGAGAGTAAGATTCCCGTTGATGAGCGAAATAAGGGATAACTGTTTGACAAGCCTGGGAGAGGCACCCGTACCGATCATTCCATCATAAGCCCATGCATAGGCCTTATTAATATATCCGAGCTGGTAGAAAATATCGGAACCGAAAAAATACGGATACCGGACTTCAGGGTATGAAAGCCACAAGAATGACTGATCTGCGGGATTATACCTGAACAATTCGTCACCAAGCTTACCGGAATTGTACAGGGCAAGATTGGTAAAATGTGCAACCATCCTGTCGGGCTCTTTGAATTTTGAAGCGAGCCCGGTTACCTCATCCCATTCTTTGTGCTGGACTTTATTATCCATTTTAAATATGAGCTCATTCTTCGGCGAATAGGAAAATTTCAGGATCAATATGACGAAGATTAACACTGCTGCAGTTCTCAGAGCAATGATTACATATCTCCCGGCTTTTGTCCTGCCGGACACCTTCTTATAATAAGGTATGGCAACCGAAAGCAAAAGGATAACCGGAAGAAATGCGAACAGGAGTACAAGTGAATAGAGTGAAATTGAATTTCCCGGAAGCAATAATGGGGAAGAAATGGAATTCAGGAGAGGAATGTCAAAAATCTGATGCCATATAATATAAGGTATAAGAAATGCAACGATAAGATATCCTGCTGGGATATAGAAACGGTATCGGGCTTTAGTGTTCGCTGTCTCATGTAAAATCCACAGTAATAAGGCAAGAACTGCGAAAAACCCCGAAAATAAGATAAGCGGGATTATAAGGATGGAACCTGCTATATACCTCAACTTATTGTTTCCAAATGAGATGTAGAATGCTGTAAAGCCGAGAGCTGAAACATAACCTAAGGTGTTTACGAAGCTGTAAGTGTAATCACTGTGCAGGGACAAAATGATCAATGCGATCAGAAATGGCCAGATTTTTTCCTTTACATTATGTAATCTCAGGAGACTGGCTGAAAGCAGGTAACCCAAAAATCCGGAGAAAGTAATTATCAGGGAAGCTGCAAGGGGAGAAATAAAAAACTGAACTATAAAAGAATTCAGATAGCTTAACATGCCTCCCGGCCTGTTCAGGAATTCCGTGAAATAATCCTGGCTGAACCTGAACAGCTGGATCTGTTCCTGGTATGAAAGGGTGTAGCTGTTGAACAGGGCGAAATACAGGAAAAAGGCAAGGAAGAACATTCCGGTAAACAGGTATTTGCCGGGATCCTCAATATGCTTTTTCAGTATTTGAAACATTTAGTTTAGTTGACCATAGTTATTCCCGTCCAAATATAATTTTTCCATAATACTTATTTATGCTTTTATAATGTTTTTAAATATTATTTTTTTTCATATTTTGCTTTCGAAATCTTGTGAAGGCTTTTTTTAGCCGTGAAGCAGTTCTTATATAATATCTGCTCATAAAACTATTTAATGACTAACCTATGAAAGAGAACAAAAAACGAAAATTGTTGTGGAGGCAATCTCTGTTGCCTTATGCAAGGCTCTTCACAGTTGGGATTTTTCTTTTATTCCAGCTGGCTGCAATGGCGCAGGAGAAAAAAGTTACAGGTACGGTCACGGGACCCGGGGGCGATGCCCTTATGGGGGTTACTGTAACGGTGAAAGGAACGACGGTTGGCACGCTGACAGATCTGGATGGCAAATTCAGCTTAAGCGTACCCTCGTCGGGAGCAGTCCTCTCGTTCAGCTTTATCGGGATGAATTCCCAGGAAATTCCTCTGGGCAGCACTACTGTTTTAAATATAACAATGACAGAGAACGTCACAAATCTCGATGAAGTGGTTGTGGTGGGATATGGTACACAGAAAAAAGTCTCTGTAACAGGAGCAGTAGTCGCAGTCAATGGTGTTGACCTGGTGAAATCACCTAACTCAGGTATTACGAACACCCTTGCCGGACGTGTTACTGGTATAACAACTGTTCAGTATACCGGCGTCCCCGGGGGCAGCGACCCTGAGATATATGTTCGTGGTGTTGGTTCTCTCTCATCCGGAGCGTCAAGACCTTTGATGCTCGTCGACGGGGTCGAGCGTGAATTTGCACAGATAGACCCTAACGAAATAGAGAGTGTATCTATATTAAAGGATGCATCAGCTACTGCTGTTTATGGGATCAGGGGTGCCAACGGGGTTATTATCGTAACCACCAAACGTGGTGTCGAAGGAGCCCCTAAGATAAGCATCACCTCACAGGCAGGTATGCAGTGGCCGACCTACATGTTCGACATGGCCGACAGTTACACTTATGGAACTCATTATAACCTGGCACAGAAGAATGATGATCCGAAAATTCCGGATGCAGGGCTGAGGTTTTCCCCGCTTGCACTCCAATCATTTCAGGATGGCAGGTACCCCACAATCTATCCAAACCAGGATTGGACCGAAGTGCTGGTCAAGCCTGCAGCTTTCCAGGAACAGCAGAACATAAATATTTCCGGTGGCAGCAAGATTGTGAAATACTTTGTTTCACTCGGTAACTTCTTCCAGGATGGCGCTTTCAAGACTCCCGGGCCAGATACTTACGGCTGGAGTTATACAAGATATAATTACCGTGCAAATATTGACATAGACGCAACTGAATCCACCAAGCTGTCCCTTACAATCGGCGGCAGAAGCGAGAAACGCCAGGCTCCTGGCAGCAGATCCTTTGAAGGAGATTTTACAGACGTTCTTTATTCCACTCCATTCTCGGGGATTTACCAGGACGGCAAACGTTACTGGGCGCAGAGCAGGTATATCCCTTCCTGGGCCGACGGTCTCCAGGCAATCGGGTATGGTACAGGTTATCAGACCCGTATATCGAATCCTATAAACCTCGATATCGCACTCCTGCAGAAACTTGATAAGGTAACAAAAGGCCTTGCCTGGAGAATAAAAGTATCGAATAACTCGACTGCCAGGCTTGACAAAACCAGGACAACTTCACAGCCCGCATACGGAGCTTACTTCAAATGCGACCTCGATCCTACAGCTGTCGGCGACAGTACTATTGTTGAAAGGAAGAGCGGATCTGTGGGCCTGCTGGGTTATAGTGAATCTTCAGCAAAATCCAGGAACTGGTATATGGAAACGGCTCTGACCTATGATCGGGATTTCGGACTGAACCATATTACAGGACTGTTGCTGTACAACTGCAGCAAGAATCCTTATCCGACCTACCAGGGTCAACCCACTGCTTATCCTGACATACCGACGGGTTATGTCGGAACAGCAGCGAGGTTTACCTATAGCTATAATTTAAGGTACATGATGGAAGTGAATATGGGATACAATGGTTCCGAAAACTTTGCTGTCGGCAAACGCTTCGGATTCTTCCCGGCAGCTTCACTCGGATGGGTTCTTTCCGAAGAAAATTTCATGAAAAGCATACCTGGTCTTGATTACCTTAAACTCAGATTTTCTTACGGAGTAGTAGGGAATGATATACAGGGGAGCAACAGGTTCCTTTACCTGCCCACGTCCTATAGCCTGGATTCCGGTTACGGTGTAAATCCTCCGGGTGGAATTCATGGACACAGCTTTGGTACAAGCACTGACGTTCTTCAGAAATATGCCACTGAAGGAAAGATCGGGAACCCCGATGTGACCTGGGAAAGGGCAAACAAGCAGAATTACGGGATCGATATCCGTGCCTTCAAGGGGCTTTCTCTCAATATAGACTATTTCTATGAGCTCAGGAATAATATTTTAACCACCAGGAGCGCTACTCCGTCACTTATGGCAATGTCCCTGCCTGCAGTAAACCTCGGAAGAGTGCAGAACCAGGGCTATGAAATAGAGTTAAGGTGGAGGTCCAAAATCGGACAGGTCAACTATAATATCGGAGGCAACATGTCCTATTCCAAGAATAAAATATTGTTCATGGATGAACCTCCCAGGCATGATCCTTACCTTATAGAGACCGGAAAAAGTGTCGGAGCACAGTTCGGGTACGTGTTTGACGGCTTCTATACTGCTGATGAAATCGCTGCAGGATGGTTTCCCGAGACTGAAGCAGCAAATCCTAATTTCGGCGTAATGCCCGGCGATGTGAAATACCAGGACCTTAACGGCGACCATGTCATCGACAGCTTCGACCGCCAGGTTATAGGATACCCTGATTATCCCGAATACAACTTCGCAATTTCAGGCGGCTTCGATTACAAAGGATTTGACCTGAGCTTCCTTCTGAACGGCGTATCAAATTGCTCAAGAGGGCTCAATTCAGGTTTCCGTTTTAATTTCGGCGTTACCTATGAGCGCGGTTTGATGCAGTATATGGCCGATAATGACTGGACCCCTGAAACGGCAGCAACGGCAACCTGGCCGCGCATGTCTCTCAAAAGCATGAACTACAATGCGTATACTTCATCCCTGTACCTCAAGGATGCCAGTTACCTGCGTCTGAAGAACCTGGAGATAGGCTATACTTTCCAGCAGGGAATTAAACGGCTTGGAATATCTAACATGAGGGTATTTGCCAATGGATTTGACCTGTTCACAATCAGTAAATTAAAGCTGATCGATCCTGAACAGAAAGCAGATCAGGCTCAGTATCCCCTGCTTGAGATCGTGAACCTGGGTGTTAATATAAACTTCTAACGGATTAATACCATGAAACGTACAATTATATTATTATTAGCTATTGGCTTATTTTATTTCACCGGATGCGAAAAGATCAAGTTCGGTAATGAATTCCTTTCAAAAGCCCCGGGAATTGACGTAACACAGGATACGGTATTCTCAAAGCTTGAGTATGCAGAGCGCTTCCTCTGGAGCGCTTACCGTACAATCCGATATGGACTGAATACGGCTGATGGTGGCGGCAAAGACGACCTGCTGAGAAGAGATTACCTCGAGTCTATCACGGACATATGCCAGTCCTACCTGATGGATGGCGGTGCGGTGACAAATTATTACCAGGCCGGCCTGACTTCCACCGAAAACAGTAAATCGAAATACAATCTTACCCAGGAAGGCGCTTCGGAAGGAATAAGAAAAGCTTACATTTTTATCGATAACATAGACCGTGTGCCCGATTGCACTGCGGAATATGCAAAACAGCTGAAAGCGGAAGCGCTGATGGTTATTGCCTGCCATTATCACGAAATGTTCAGGAACATTGGCGGAGCGCCTTACATAAGCCATGCTTACAGTGTTACCGAGACTGGTATTACGATGCCACGACTGACGGCACAGGCAACATGCGACACAATAGTAGCATTATGCGACAGGGCAGCAAAAGACCTGCCGTGGACCGTAATCAATCCTGCCGAATGGGATGGCAGATTTACAAAAGCAGCCGCGATGGGTTTGAAAGCCCGCGTTCTGCTTTTCAATGCTAGCCCTCTTTTCAATGCCGACCAGCCTTACCTTGACGGGCAGGCTTCACAGCAGAAGCTTACCTGGCATGGGAGCTATGATGTTAAGCGCTGGAAAGAGGCAATGGATGCTGCACATGACCTGATTGCACAAGCTGAAGCAACGGGGGAATATAAGATTTACCACAAAGCCGGGAACACCTACAGGAAAGATTTCCAGGATGCGTATTATCTAAGGGGTAATGGAGAAATGCTGATTTCAAACAGGCACATGTACAAATCACCTGAGCGGGCCTCTTCCTCAGTGCCGGGTTATTATTTCTATCTTTCAGTCACGTGGGGTTGCGGCCTCGTTACGCAGGAAGGTGTTGATATGTTCGGGATGAGCAATGGTCTTCCCATTACGGATCCTGCATCAGGATATAATCCGAACAATCCCTATGTTAACAGGGATCCAAGATTATATGAAACAGCTGTTGTAAACGGTGATTCATACCAGGGAAGAACAGCAGAGCTGTATATTGGCGGCCGTGAAAGGACGAATTCTACCAATACGAATGCCAAAACCGGTTACCCGATGAGAAAATTCATCCTCGAGTCTAACCTGGCTACAAGTTATGCATCCATAGTACACTGGCCATACCTGAGGCTTGCCGAAATTTATCTTTCCTATGCTGAGGCCAGTAATGAGTTTTATGGCGGCCCAACCGCAGAGTCATACAGGTGCATTAATGTTATACGAAACAGGGTGGGGCTGCCTGACCTGACTCCCGGTATGACCAAAGAACAGTTCCGTGAAGCGTGTCTTGTTGAACGAGCCTGCGAATTTGCTTTCGAAGAGGTAAGATGGTATGATCTTGTCCGATGGAAAAGAGAAGATATATTTAAGAAGAAGCTGCACGGATGCGATATCAAAAGAACAGTTGTCGGGCCGCCTGCAGTTTACACTTACACATACTGGGAGCTTATGGCCCGTTACTGGCAGGACCACTTCTCACCAAAATGGTATTTGAGCGCCATTCCTGCCAACGAGGTATTGAAAGGTTATGGTTTGATTCAAAATCCCGGGTGGGAGTAATAATTTGAATGAAAAAATTAATACATGAAATGATGAAAAAGCATTATTCAAAACATATATTCCTCTGGTTACTGTTGTTGCTTATTGCACTGCCCGGTTTTTCGCAGCAGAAAGCATTTTCAGGAACCATAAAGGATGAGAATGGCAGACCTGTGGCAAATGCCATGATAACTGTCCGGGAGCAACCGGGTACCAGGATTTTCACTGACAGCGAGGGGAAATTCAGTATCCTTGGACAGCCGGGCCAGTACCTTGAAATTGCAACCAGGAACCAGCGATCCAGGTCATTAAAGCTCGGGGCCGAGTATATCGAGATAACGATGAACGCCAACGATGCAATGATTCCTGTCGGTAACAGGATGGAGGTAAGAAAAGACGAGCTGACATCAGCAATCGGAATTGTTACTTCCGATGAACTGACTAAAAGCACGGTTTCCAATCCGGCAAACGCTTTATACGGGAAAATCCCCGGCCTTACAGTACTTCAGAACGGCGGACCGGGTTGGAACAGTGATCCTGACATATATATCAGAGGCATTGAGACATTTGGAATAGGCTCATTTGTGAATTCGAATATTCTCATCATAGTTGACGGATTTGAGCGCCCGGTCTCTTCGCTTTCTCTCGAAGAAATTGAAAGTGTCTCTGTGCTGAAAGATGCTGCTGCCCTGGCAATGTACGGCATTCGCGGGGCTAATGGTGTCCTGGTGGTTACTACTAAACGAGCCACAGGCAAAAGCTTGTCAGTGAGCGCAAAGTATGACCACGGGATCACACAGCCCTTCCGGATCCCGACATTCCTTGATGCGCCCGGTTATGTAAAGGCTGTTAATCAGGCCCGTGAGAATGATGGGATGACACCACTCTATTCCCAGCCGGAAATTGACAGGTTCCAGTCGGGGAATGACCCGTATCTCTATCCGAATGTCAACTGGATTGAAGAAGGCCTGAATAATTTCGCATCCATGGATAAGCTGAGTGTCTCTCTTCAGCAGCAGGCAAGCTCAGTGAGATACTTTGCCTTGATGAACTACGATAATGAAAACGGAATCTTCAAACCAGTCGATCTGAATGACGGTTACAGCACTCAGAGCACAGGACAGAAATTCAATTTCAGGACCAATATCGACATTGATATTACAAGAACATTGAAACTGACGGTTAACCTTGCAGGAAACCTTGCAGAAGGCACACGGCCCGCAACCGGCAATGATGAATCTGATATCTTTTCTGCAATGTACAACGTACCTGCATCCGCATTCCCGGTAAGGTCGTACAATAAAGACAACAGGGGAGCTCCTTACTGGGGCGGCACTACGACTTATGGCTTCACAAACCCGGTTGCGTTAATATCCGGAGTCGGATACACAAAGCAGGGCAGGCGTGAACTGATGTCTGATTTCATTGTTGGAAAAAACCTTGATTATTTTGTAAAAGGTTTGTCTTTGGAAGCTGGTGTTTCCACCGATGTCTCGCATGATTACCGCGATAACAGGACCAAACAATACCAATACCAGCAGCTTGTGCCGGTACTTAACGGAGCCTACGAGGTTATAAATACCACCGAATCACTGTATGGAACAGCAACAACATTCGCTTTCGCCACATCTGTTCCCGCACAAAGACGCCGTACGACAGCGTTTGCTGATGTTAAATACACGAAGTCCTGGAATGATAATGAACTGAATTCAGTACTGTTGTTGCAGAGAGAGGAGCTAATCAGATCTTACCAGAACAATACCTACAGGCATCTCCTGGCAGCAGGGAATGTGCATTATGGTAAAGCCGGCAAATATTTTGCTGATCTCACCCTGGCATTCAGCGGGACGAATGTACTTCCTGCAGGATCAAGGTACGGGTTCTTTCCCGCTCTGTCATTAGCATGGAAATTGTCAAATGAACCATTTCTTGCCGGAAGCAAGCTGATCGATGATCTTAAGCTAAGGGCATCCTGGGGAATATCAGGTAATGACCAGGTAATCCAGAATATCTATATGACCCCATGGGTTGGTTCATCAGGATACTGGTTCTCAAGCTCAAATTCCTCTGTCGGCGGGTATAGGGAAGGAAGGCTTGCATCTTCACCATTGACCTTCGAAACTTCATACAAATCCAATATCGGGATTGATGCAGCTTTGTTCAGCATGCTGGATCTTTCGATTGACGCATTCTATGATAAGAGAACCGGCATCCTGGTCGAAACAGGCGGTTACGTATCAGGTGTCCTTGGCGTTGCTTCACCTTACAGCAGCAAAGGCATAACCAGCAACAAGGGAGTTGAAGTCGGTCTTAACCTGCATAAGAATACAGGTGATTTCAATTATCATGTTGGCGGACAGCTATCCTATGTAAAAAGCAAGATTATAGATATGCTCGAAGTGTACCGTCCGGAGGAATATCTTAAGAGAACCGGTCAGAGCATCGGCCAGGCTTTCGGCCTTGAAGCTGTCGGTTTCTTTAGCGACAATAATGACATAGCAAACAGCCCGAAACAGACCTTTGCAATTGTCAGGCCCGGTGATGTCAAATACAAAGACCAGAACGGCGATAACATCATAAACAGCTACGATGAAGTGCCAATGGGATATAATACCAAAATCCCTGAAGTATATTATTCGGGTTCTGTCGGCGCTGAATACAAAGGAATCGGGATCGATGCATTCTTCCAGGGTGTTGCAAACCAGACTGTCTATCTTAATACGCCGGGGATTTTCCTGCCTCTCAGGTCAAACACCAACATCAGTACTTTTTCTGATGGCTCCTGGACCCCGGAAACTGCAGCAACTGCCACACTGCCGAGGCTTTCAACTCTTGAAAATGCCAATAACTACCGGCCAAGCTCTATCTGGTACGCAGATGCTTCTTTCCTTAAGCTGAGATCGGTGGAAGTACATTATGACTTCCCGGCGAACCTGGTTTCCAGGATTAAGCTCGACAATGCCCGCCTGTACGTAAGAGGCATGAACCTGCTGTCGATAGACAATATCAAGATCGTGGATCCTGAAGAGATCGGGATTACCTATCCCACCATGTCTTCATATAATGTGGGAATCCTGATAGGTTTTTAACTAATAATGCTTATGAAAATGAAACAAGTATATTTTAAATCAGGTTCTCTGCTGAAGAGATCTGCGAGGTTATTTCTAATGGTTGCCTTCATGAGCACACTGTTATGGAGCTGCGATTTCCTCGACTATACCGAACAGGATTATTATCAGCAGGAGGATATCTTTTTCTACAATGACAGGGCTACCAATGTCCTTAACAACATCTACAGTTACCTGCCAAGTGATCTTAACGGGGCCAATCTTGGAATTGACGGAGCCATGAGATCTTCAGCCTCAGACGATGCAGTCGATGTATGGGATATTTCGGATATCCAGAAATTCAACGACGGGAGCTGGAACTCTGTTGTCGTGCTCGACAATGTCTGGAACAACATGTACAGTGCAATAAGGACTGCCAATGTATTTATCAAAGAAGGCACCGGCCTTACCTTTCCTGAAATAAAATGGAATGAAGGTTATGCCGATTTCATGAAAGCATATAAGCTTTATACTTATGAAGCCAGGTTCCTTCGCGCATTCTACTATTTTGAATTGATCAAAAGGTATAATAATGTACCACTGGACACGACAGTTCTGACCACGGAAGAAGCCAATAAAATGACCCCGGCATCATTTGACGATATTGTCAAATTCATATCCAGGGAATGCGACTCTGCAGCTGCCAAGCTGCCAGCGACTTTTTCAACATTCATCAGCAAACAGACAGGCCGAGCTACACAGGGCGCCGCAATGGCTCTGAAAGCACGTACTTTATTATATGCAGCCAGTCCTCTCCATAATCCATCAAACGATCAGTCGAAATGGATAGCTGCAGCCAAAGCGTCAAAAGATCTAATGGATGCACTCGGAACACAATATACGACAGGAGGAGGCTTAGGTGATGCATATACAGCAGTGACGAACAGCCTTTCATCAAAGGAGCTGATCTTTGAGCGCAGGCGTGCTGATGACAGGTCATTTGAAGAGGCCAATACGGCAAGGGGATTCCAGGGTGGTAATACGGGAACTTGTCCTACACAGAACCTTGTGGATGCTTATGAAATGAAAGCAAACGGACTCGGAATAAATGAAAGCGGATCAGGTTACAACGCCGCCAATCCGTATACAGGACGCGACCCGAGGATGACGATGACAATCCTGTATAATGGTGTTGAATGGAAATCTCCTTCAACCGGTCCGAAACAATATGTGCAGACATATTATGGCGGAATAAACGGTGCCCCGACACCCTATACCACAAAGACGGGTTATTACCTGAAAAAATACATGGTCGAGAGCATCTCA
The DNA here is from genome assembly GCA_035299385.1 of Bacteroidales bacterium. Classification (GTDB taxonomy): domain Bacteria; phylum Bacteroidota; class Bacteroidia; order Bacteroidales; family VadinHA17; genus LD21. The sequence goes on from DATGWQ010000153.1 coordinate 40,837, forward strand.
CTTGATCCGACCAAACTTGGTACAGCTCTTCATGTATGGGTATTGTTCCGCTATGCTGAAGTGCTTCTGAATTATGCAGAAGCAATGAACGAGGCCTATGGGCCGGATGCTGTTGCCACGGGAAACCTGAATATGACGGCAAGGGCTGCTGTTAATATTGTAAGAGACAGGACGGGTGTGAAAATGCCTGCATTTCCTCTTGGAATGACCCAGGCTGCCTTCAGGGACAAGCTGAGGAACGAGCGGAGGGTCGAGCTTGCATTCGAAGACCACAGGTTCTGGGACCTTAGAAGATGGAAAATAGGGCCATCTACTACCACAATCCGTGGAATGGACCTGACGAAAGATCAGAATACATCAGTGATTACCTACACTCCAAAAACTGTCGAAAACCGCGTGTGGGATGACAAAATGTATCTTTATCCCATTCCTCAGACAGAGGTATTCATAAATAGCAAGCTCGGACAGAATCCGGGCTGGTAGGAAAAAGCTTAAAGAATAAAATGAAAAGCAGCATTATTTTTTAATGCTGCTTTTTTTATTTGTGTCAAACTAAAGTCCCCCCATTGGGGGGATTCAGAGGGGCCATCCTGGGTCACAAAGTCCAGCCTTTCCTGTATTCGTAATGAAGCAGTGCATTCGCTTCAGGCAGATTTGTAAACTCCATCTTGTCGGCATTATACTCGAGTGTCACAGCCTTATTTGCCATAAGCACGGCAATATTGCCCAGCATCATGGTTTCCACAAGCTTGCTGGCATACGAAAAGTCACAACCTGATTTCTTGTTGTTTTTTATTGCATCTATCCACTCCTCATAAACACCAGGCGACCTGGGGATCCATGGTGTTGGCTGGACGAATTCATCCATAGCTTTTTTCGGTATCAGCTGCGGATTTGAGCCATAATCCCCATGCATCAGGATGCCCTTGTCTCCGTAATAAAGAGCCGAGCTGACACGCGTTCCTTCATCCATTTCGGCCGGGCGTGGCGCTCTTAAACCGCCATCCACCCAGGTGATCTTCACAGGAGGAAGGTATCCGCGTGCGGGAAATTCATACGTTATGATTTCAGAGAGCGGCCAGTAATCACTGTTATAGGCCGATGAGCTTGCCTGTATTCTTGTGGGTATTCCAAGATTGAGCGACCAGAACGGATGATCAAAAATATGAGCACCCATATCCCCCAGTGCACCTGTACCATAAGCGCGCAGGCCTCTCCAGTTGAAATGGCTCGTCTCGGGATTGTAGCCTGATTCAGGCCCCGGGCCCAGCCATACATCCCAGTTCATGGTCTTTGGCACAGCTACAGCAGCCGGCCGTGGAATATTTCCCTGCGGCCAGATCGGCCTGTTGGTCGAGAGATGAACTTCACGGACAAGTCCTATTGCGCCGCTCTGGATCCACTCATTTATCAAACGCGCACCTTCACTTGCATGGCCCTGGTTTCCCATTTGAGTCACGACATTGTACTCTTTGGCAATTTCGGCAAGCTTGCGTGCTTCAAATATCGTTTTGCACAGGGGTTTTTCACAGTAGACATGCTTCTTCTGTCTCATGAATGCCGCTGCAATGGGAGCATGGCTGTGATCAGGAGTGCCAATCATCACGGCGTCAATTGACTTTTCCTTGTCGAGCATCTCCCTCCAGTCGGTATAGAGCTTTGCTTTTGGGTATCCTTTGATCACGTGTGCGGAAAAGTTTGTATCTACGTCACAAAGAGCATAGACATTGGCCAGCCTTACCGGTTTCCTGTCATTTTGAGGTCGTGCCTGCTGCTGATTTTTTGTCCTGGCTGCAATCTCTTCCGGTTTTAAAGGCGCACCCGTAGAGGTACGCATCGGGTTTACAATGGGCACATCAGGATCACATATCCCCCTGATATCTGAGGCCCCGCGTCCCCCGATACCGATACCTGCCACGTTGACACTATCGCTGGGCTGTAAATAGCCATTGCCCGGCATAACATGCCGCGGAATAATCGTAAACCCGGCAGTGGCAGCCCCTACAGTGCCGATAAAATTCCTTCTTGAAAGCTGTTTGCCTGTTTTCTTTTTCTTAAAATCATTTGCGCTCATAGGTCAGATTTTTATTGATAACAAACTGAGAAAATGAATAAGAATACATCATCTGTTTCAAATATAAGCTTTGATAAGTTTCTTTCAATTTTATTTCCTTCAATTTATATTCGAATGTTGTTAAATTTAAACGTTGTCCCTCAGGGTCAATCCGGATGTCATTTATGAGTTTCTATAATGGATATATACTTATCTCCCGTATGAAAAAATCTTTTCTTATCATTTTATCCATCATCTGCTTTAATGGCATCATAATGTCAAAGACTCCGGTGCGTGGAGACAGGTGGCTCGAAATGGATCTTTACTGGTTTGAACATGAAAACATGGAAGCATCAGTTGACAGGTTCTGGGAAAGGTTCAATCCCTTAATGGAAGGTGTTGAAGGATGGAAAGGAGTCATTTTGAATGTCGGATGGATAAGTGATTACATCCTGGAATGGCATGGAGATCAGAATGAGCTGATAAGGTTTCCGAAAAACATGGAAGTAGGCCCGTTCTTTAAAGATTATGGACAGCTTGGCGGGAACACGATCGAAAGGATGAAAAAGGCAGAAGCCAGGTTTGAGGCAACGGCGCCTCCCCAGGTTGTCAATTATGAAAAATGGACCTATTCGGACCTGAAGAAATTATCAGCCCTGCTGAAAAGGGTTGCGTTGAAAAAATACCAGATCACTGAGATTAAAGTCGGAACCTTTGTGCTTGGTTTTGAGAGCATATACGGCGGCGAGAAGACGAACTTCACAAAGGCTCATCCAAATGCATTTGTGTTAAATTACCCGAACCTTGTTGCAAGGCTTTCGGCTGATAAATCCAAATACGGAGCCTTCCCCGAAGGAATTCCCGAAGGCACTTCCTTCCCTGAATTTTTCGGAAAACAATGGGGTGATTTCTCCAAAAAGCTTGGGATTGATGTGATTGTTTTGCGTGACAGCTATATGGGCGTCGGCATCTACGACCGCAAAGGTCCTTACGGGAAAACGGCCCCTGATGACCCACAAAAAGTAAGAGAGTGGAGTGAAGCTACCGCAGAACTGGTGAAGCAGGCCAAAGTCTCAAATCCGAAGGCTCTCGTTATCGGCTACTCGAATGCAGCCAGTGCGGTTGCAGACCTGAGGGTCAATTGCTTCGACCTGGAAAGCATTGCAAATGAAGGTTATCTCGACGGGTGGATTGACCAGTCGTGGGCCGGCGCATGGAACGAGGTCGGCCAGCGTCCGAACTGGTTCTGGAACAGGCCGACACTGGGCTGGACTTACCAGCTGGCATATATGCTTGTGCACGGTGCTGTTCTTGCAAATTCAAAGGTGCATCATTATTTTCTTACCGAGACATTCGATGCCTGGGAATCGTGGGATATCATTCACAATGCCCGGGAACGGCTGAGATGGGGGATATGGGCCTATTCACATGCAGCGGTGAAAACCCCGGCGGGCCTTAAAATGCCGGCCGGAAGCTACATCTCATGGTGCAACCAGGGCAAAGAGCTTTTGTCTGAAGAAGATGTAAGATTCCTGGCAATTGAAACAAATAATGCCTTAGAAGATGCGGCTGAAACGAAAAAAATCAACGGGCCTACGCTTGTTTACTGCAGGAGCGCAATGGAATGGCAGTCTCAGAACAAACCATCGGTATCGATAAAAGAATGGATCGACGAACAGGCAGGCACATTGATGAAATGGAGCATCCCGGTACTATCAATTACACGTTCTGAATATTTGCCCGGCGTTGAGAGCGACATGTTCATCTTTCAGACCCCGGTTCACCTTGAGAAGGATGAAAAGTATAATATAATTAAAATTCTTCAATCCGGCAAGCCTGCAGCCGTTTTTGCAAGCCCTGTCAATGGAATTGACAAGGATATCGCTAACTTATTGGGAGTTTCTTCGAAGGATACAATTGTTTCAGGTACCCGGTTTGTCGGAACTCTGAATTATAATTCGGATGGATTATACAAATCTCTTCCGAATACATTCCCGGTATTTCAGCCTTTCTCAAGGAATACTTTCAGCAATGGTCTGGAGACTGTTTACTCGGTTGAAAATTCACCGTGCCTCGGAAAAAATGTTTCAGGCGGGAAGCAGCTGGTATTCTGGGATCCGCCGGAGTTTTCAATTAACCTGGTTACAGGCTCAGGAAAGTACGGTGGCTCTCTTGACCAGATACTGGGAAGCACTCTCCCTTATTTTTTGACGGCCGGACTGATCAATGAGCTTTTCAAGGGAAACGATCTGCCTTTTGCAGAGGAACTTGATCAGTATCATCCCTTGGGTATCTCTTCATGGGAACTGAAAGATGGTACATTAAAGATATTGGCCGCCAACCTTGAAGAAGGTATCAACCACACTGATGAACATACGGCCGGAGTCACAATAAATCTTGAACATTATCCAGGCATGGATGGAAAGGATATTGCCGGCTTGTGGCATTCCATGAGAATTCCTTTCAGAAATCACAAACTTCAATTCAGACTCGATCAGGCCCAATCCGAACTCTTCTCACTCAGCATCTCACAATGATGCTGAAATTAGAAGAAGAAAAATGTTTTATATTCCGCAACCTTTATTATATTTTCGGTTTCAAAATAATCATAATGAATCGTAAGAATTATACTATGAAAAGGCTTTGGATTTTAAACATTCTTGTCCTCTGTGTTCTTTTCACAGGACAAATCAATGCTCAGCAAAAAAAACTTGTGTGGTCCGACGAATTCAATTACAAAGGACATCCCGATCCCGCCAAATGGGAATATGAGGAAGCTTATTACAGGCGCCCGATCGAGCTGCAGTACTACACTGTGAACCGTCTCGAGAATGCAAGATGTGACGGCAAGAACCTCATCATTGAATTAAGGAAGGAAACACCGGAAAGCTTCTACCCGACATCGCTTAACGATCAATGGCACAGGTATACATCGGCAGCTGTGAATACAAGGAATACCGCTTACTGGGGCCCAAACGTCAGGGTCGAAGTACGTGCCAAGCTGCCTAAAGGTCCGGGCACCTGGCCCGCAATATGGTTTTTAAGCCCCATACGGACGGCTGATATCCCCGGACCGCATGCTCCGAAAGATTCCACCGGAAAGCAAATTCAGTTTCCGCGCCGCGGTCCTGGAGGCGGCGAGTCATCCCAGGGTGAGATAGATATGTGCGAAGCATGGGGTAGCAGGCCGAATGTTACCAACGTTTACATCCACGGTACAAAAGGTCCGAACCCATCAGCACATTACAAGCACCAGGATGATATCTATGAAACCTTCCATGTCTATGCGATGAACTGGTATTCTGATCATATCGATTTCTTCAGGGATGAAACAAAGATACTCACATATACCAAGGATGAGAAAACAGGTTGGTCCTTCGACAAGCCGCTGTACCTCATTATGAACATCGCTGCAGGGGGGATTGATGAACCTGCACCGGCTGATGAGATCCTCCCCCAGCAAATGGTTGTCGATTATGTAAGAGTATATGAACTGAAATAACCTTCTGGTTTTTAAATATTTATTTAATCCAAAACACTGAAAAATGAAATCGAAAGCATTATTCATAACAATCCTCTGCGCATGCCTTTTTCTGTCTTCACAGGCACAGCAGCGCAGGACAGGCGGTCTGCAGGATTCCCTTCTGCATAAGGATTACAGGCCCCAGTCAATATTCAACACCTCGTACGCCACACCGGCACAAAAAGCCAAATATCCGGCAATCGACTTGCACATGCATGCTCCAAGGGGCAATGCGGATCTTGAAGCTGCCGCAAAAGAGCTCATCAATAATATGAATGAGTGCGGAATCGAGAAAACAATTCTCTTCTGCGGAACAGGAAAAGCATTCGACGATTGTGCAGCTGCATTCGGAAAATATCCTGACAGGGTACAGCTCTGGTGCGGTCTGGACCTGACAGGCAGCTCAGCAGATGCAATAAAGGAGCTGGAAAGATGCGTGAAGAAAGGCGCCAAAGGCGTTGGTGAAATGAGTGACAAAGGCAGCGGACTCCTGAGAGGGGATTCTCCTTCAATGCACATGGACGACCCCAAAATGGACCCTATCCTCGACAGGATGGCCGAGCTCGCGTTACCCATGAACTTCCATTGCGGAGATCCGAAATGGATGTATGAAAAGATGGATGCCCACAACGATCTTCTCTTCGAATCATATTACTTCAGGCTCGATAACAAGAAGAACATTCTGAATCTCGAGCAGCTTATCGGCACGCTTGAAAATACACTTAAGAAGCATCCGAAGAACATAATAATTTGCCCGCATTTCATAAACCAGACGTATAATCTTAACAATCTCGGCAAGCTGCTGGATAAATATCCAAACCTGTACACCGATGTTTCACAGAGAGAATCATATGTGGCAGCGATACCCAGGTTTGCAAAGAAATTCATTGAAAAATATGCTGACAGGATCGTTTACGGAACGGACCAGGGTTACAGCATTCCCATGTACCGGAACACTTTTCACATCTGGCAGACCGAAGATGAGCACTTCTATGCATGGGATGTCTCTAATACTCCCTGGCCGCTTTCAGGCCTTGGCTTGAATGATGCGACATTGAAGAAGCTGTACAGGGATAATGCGTTGAAGCTTATTAAGAAGTAACCACTCAGCCTTGTTAGGTATTCGGTAATCGGTAATCGGTATTCGGTAGTATTTACCGATTACTGAATACCGATTACTGTTTACTGTATTTAAAGGCAATATCCTGACTGAAATGATCCAATACCGGAACAGCCAGGAGAAGCTTGCCATTTTCTGCCGAGACGTTTTCTGATTTGACGATATTGCCTGTCCAGGTATCGAACCATATTATCGAGTAATTTGCTTTTCCAGGTTTGTCGACAGTCAGGCTGATGTTATCGATTTTGTAATTCAAGACAGCTCTCACCCACCCGAATCCTTTTTCACCGCTGTCCATTACATAACTGTCTGCATTTACAGCTTCCGTGGAGAGTGGTTTGTAGGGGAGATTGGCAAAATCAATACCGGCCACAAATTCAGAAAGGTGTTTAAGCTGGCCCCAGTCCTGTTCATTCATTATCGAAGCGGTCCACCATACGGGAACTGCAGCGAGCCCGTTTGAAAGTGAAGCCCAGATCTGGTTATGGTACGAGGTATGATATTCTTTAGATTTCGGTTTATAGTAAGTGAGGTCCGCACCGGCTTCCCCGAAAATTGCAGGCTTTTCGAAATTATCCCGGAAGCGCCTGCTCGCCCAGGCGAAATTGTACATGTCGCTCCTCATGCTGTCTTCAGGGAATTCCAGTTTCCAGCCCTGTGCAGGATAAAGGTGGATATTCGGAACGTCGGTTATCTTGTAAAGAGTATCGCGATATTGCCTGAAACCGCCGCTGAACGATGCCGTAAGAGGATGTTTGTACGGATCGTTTTCTGAAAAATACCTTTCACATTTTTCGACCCAAGCAAATGCTTCACTGTGATGCCCTCTTGCCCAACCGTCAGTACCGTCCATTTCATTAATAAGCTCCCAGATTCCCCAGCTTCTGCTATGCGCAAAACGGGCTATCAGGTAACGGTACTTCATTTCCTGGTAATGCCAGGCCAATGAATCTGCATATACATTTTCTGCTTTCGTGATCTGATTGTAAGGGTTGATTTTCCATTGTGCCGCCCACACGGTTTCAGAGAAGAGGTCGTGCGGCCAGATAGCAAACATTAATTTAATATCATTATTTTCAAGAATGGAAACCAAAGAATCGAGCTGTCCCAGCTTTTCCTGGTTATACCGCCCCAGCTTATCCTCGATGATGCCTGCGCCGTTTACAAAACCGCCGTAATTGATATCCCAGATTGCGAAAAAATTGGCTTTGTTTTCGGTAAATCTCCTGAGTACTCTTTCGTTGTTACCCCAGGGTGAATAGGCCCCAACGCCGTAATAAGAAGTTCCGTCATCACACGTGAAGTAATGCGGGTTCTTTTCTGAAGCTCGTATCCAGCCGTGATGATCTGATTCAACAGCATTAAATGAGGACATTCCTGATTTGCATGTTTTCTCACCATCCTTTACATAGACCCGGAATTTGTATTTTCCGGTTTCGCGGGGTGAAAAACGGACCTTCCATTTACCCGTCCCCCTGTAGTCATCGAAGAAACCATTGATCCTGATATTTTGTCCCGAAGGTGACGTAAACAGAGCATAGACATCGATATCAGCCGGATCGTAAGGATTTTCTATTTGTACATTCTTCAGATCAAGAATAACTTCGAATTTCTCATATTTTCTTACCTGGACTGTGTTAACACCTGTAATGCTAACAGCAATGCTTCTGCCTTTTACATGATCATTCCTGTCC
>DATGWQ010000154.1:0-9872 GCA_035299385.1 Bacteroidales bacterium
CTTATCCACTGTTTCGAAAAGGACGGCGGCAACTCTTAATCCTGCTATTATTCCTTCCTCTTTCACCAGGAGCATTGCCTTTCCCTTTGCTTCGGGAGGAATGCATGCGAGTGATGAATGATCACCGTTTCCGATATCCTCGGCCAACCAGAGTTTTATTGATTTTTCCAGGTCGCTATTGTTCATCATCGGATTCAATGCGGATCTGATGGATCAGAAGCTTGCCGTCGACCTTTTTCAGCAGGAAATAAACCCTGAAGTCTCCTTTTGCGGTTTTCAGGTTGCCTATTGCATAGTGGGCATCGTTTTTTGCACCCTGATGCCTGATAGTGAAATCTTTAGTCGGATAGTTGTTGAAAAAATTCTTCAGGATCTCTTCGGCGACATTGCTCTTGTAAAAGTCTTCCTTGTCGAGAAGGAGTAGCTCGATTGTCGAGTTCATGTACCTGGCAAGCTCTGCCGAATTACCGGCCTTTATAGCCATAGCTATCTCGCCCGGGATCCTTGATTGGTCCTGGGCGGAAACTGCCTGGCTGAAGAAAAGCAACAGAACTGTTACCTGTTTGATTAATCTCATTTCAGATGGTTTAAGATTGCTTGCGTTAATTACAAATTTAAGAATATTTCAGTCATAACAATTTTTTCCCCGGCTTTGCCTCGATTGCATTGATAAATGTCAATAATATAATTGATATAAATCACTGTAATATAATAAAATTGTCAAGGTGATTTATTTGCTAATTTTGTTTTTTCATGTTATCACACCTTGAAAATTGCTTTAATACAGACAGGCAAAACGACTGACAGGAACATCCTGGCCGTCCTTGAGGATTATTCCTCGAGGATCAGAAAGTATATTCCATTCGAAATCATCACAATTCCTGATCTTAAGAATACAAAGAGCATGCCGGTTTTGCAGCAGAAGAACAATGAAGGGAAACTTATTGCCAGCGTGGCCGGCAACGATGATTATGTGATACTTCTTGATGAACGCGGCAGGGAGTTCCGCACGACGGAATTCTCCTCTCACCTGGAGAAGATGCTTATGTCTGCAAAAAAAAGAATTGTTTTCGTTATCGGTGGCCCCTGGGGATTTTCCGATGAGGTATATGCCAGGGCGGACATGAAGATGTCTCTTTCGAAGATGACCTTCCCGCACCAGCTGGTACGATTATTGTTTGTTGAACAGCTTTACAGGGCATTCACAATAATAAAAGGTGAACCATATCACCACGAATGACATGATTAAATCTCTCAGGAAATTCATAATCCCCCTGTTGGCTGCAGCTGTGCTCATAATGCTGGCCCTTTTTGCAGATTCTCTTTATTTCAGCAATTTCGAGTACAGGTACCGGACCAGGCTGATCAACAAGATCCTGCATGAGAAGGAAAACCAGATGGACGGGCTTCTCAGCAGCATGAAGCCCATAGTTGCAAGCGAGAATCATCACGGATCAGAAACTGAAAAGGACATCTTCTCTGTTGCGGCAAGGAACAATATAACCATACTAGAATATCTTGACAACAAGCTCACTTTCTGGTCGGACAATGACTTTGACGTTCCGCAGGCATATGTGGATTCACTCTATTCGAGGCCGCTTGTTTTTCTTCAGAACGGGTGGTTCCTGCCCGAGCAAATCGAATCGGCAAATGAAAAGATAGTCGGCTTACTGAGGATCAGGGCAGACTACAGCCTGAAGAATGATATAATAAAATCAGGTTTTATGGAGGAATTCAGGCTGCCTGACAATGTTGGCTTCAGCACGGATTTCGATGATTCTCCCTTTCATGTGACAAACAATAAAGGGCAGTTCCTCTTTTCACTGATTTTTCCTGAGGTCAAAGAGCCGACCGGTCTCATACTGATTCCGGTCATTCTGTGGGCTGCAGCCTTCATTATTATACTCATTGTACTGTTCAGGCTTACCAGGAAGATAGCTGCAAGGAGAGGAGGTATTGCGGCAACTGCGATCGCCACCGCAGGATGCCTGGGTATTTATTTCGCAATAATATTCGCCGGCACTCCCGATATCTTCCCGTTAACCGAACTTTTCTCACCATACAGGTTTTCGCTCAACAAGTTTATTCCTACTTCAGGCCACCTGCTCATCGCAGGTATACTGTGTTTTTTCATTTCCGGCGTGTTCTTCCGGTACTTTCCTGTGAGTGAAAGAAGAAATGAGCAGGACCGGAACAAGTATTTCAGAACGGCTGGCTTCTTCATAATCGCTTCGTTACTGCTTTGCTCGCTTGCTTTCCTTTTCAGCAGGCTGGTTCTTACTTCAGGCATAAATTTTCAACCCTTCAGGGTGCTGGAGCTCGATCTCATGAGCCTGGCCGGGTACCTGTCAGTTTTTATGATAGTGCTTCTTCCGGCGCTTTTCATGCAAAGGATCATGATGTACATGAAGCATCACACCACGGCATTTGTGATATTTTCAATTATCCCTTCACTGGTGCTCATCGCCTTGCTGTTCAGAAATGATCATAGGTGCCTTTATTCAACTGAGCTGTTTTTGGTTTTCCTGTCTGCCGGCATATGGTTCAGCATTAAATACGGACTCGGGGCATTCAGCCAGACTGTTATATTCAGCTTCATTTTTGGCCTTTATTCACTTTACATCATAACGGTTTTCACGGAGGAGAAATTGACAGTGAACAACAAGATCCAGGCTGTTTCGTTCTCCACTGAAAACGACCCCGAAGCGGAACAGCTGCTTCTTGACCTTTGGCCCTCCATTTCGAACGACACCACCCTGGCCGGAATGATGAAACAGGATTCATTCAACCAGAACAATGAAGATGTCGAGAACATTTCCGACTACCTGCGTGAAACATATTTTCACGGGTACTGGGCAAACTTCAATTTCAACGTAATACTGTGCAGAAACGATGAACCACTCGTGGTGGGCCCCAGCCACGAGGTATTCCCGGTTTGCTTTAACTTCTTCGATGAAAGGATCAAAAGGGACGGTCACAGGCTTTCCGGAACAGGTTTTTATTTTATCGATAACCAGAGGGGAAGATCATTTTACCTGGGAAGGCTTATTTACAGGTCGAAGTCAAATTATCTCCATGGCCTTTTCATCGAGCTGTATGGTGATGTGAATGTGTTTCAGCCGGGGTATTCAGCCCTGCTTCTCGATGAAAAATATAAGGGGTATTCCGGCCTTAAGGATTACTCATTTGCAAAATACATCAATGGGGAGATCGTACTCAGGGCGGGTGAATTCCCTTACCAGAAATCAGATGGACATTATGTTGAAAATGTTGATGAATACCGGGTTTTCAGGGAAGGAAGGTACCGTCATGTGCTATACAAGAATGGCAACTCGACGGTTATTATCTCCCGTCCGCTGATAACTGTGGGTAACATGGTTATCTCGTTTGCCTATTTGTTTGCATTCATACTGCTCTTCTCCAATATTACAGTTCTCGTCGTAAGGTGGGCAAGGATAAAGGCGGGAGGCCTTTTCAATTTCAGGCAGAAGCTGCAGCTCTCGTATATTGTCATTCTGCTTTTCTCATTTATCCTCATCGGTGTTGTAGTAGCCTATCTCACAATTAATTCATACAAGTCAAGGCATTATGAGAACATCAAGGAGAAGCTTAATTCCGTGTACCTTGAACTCGACAGCAGGCTCTCGAATGAGAAGCGTCTGAACAGTAACTGGAGAAACAGCAACTACTCATCACTGAATGATCTCATGATCAGCCTGTCGAACATTTTCAACACCGACATAAACCTGTATAGTGTCGACGGCTCGCTTCTTGCCACTTCACGCCCGGAGATATTCATCAGGAACCTGACCAGCTCAAGGATCAACAATGAAGCCTGGACAAGGCTGAGGGACCAGGGCATGACAGAATTTTACCAGAGGGAAAAGATCGGGAACCTGGAATACCTTTCCGCCTATATCCCTTTTTTCAATTCAGAGGATGTGGTGCTTGCTTACGTAAACCTGCCGTATTTCCGCATCCAGAGCGTACTTGCAAAAGAGATCTCGAATTTGGTTGTGGCAGTTGTGAACTTTGCCCTGCTGCTAATACTGGTTACAATGGGTATAGCAGTCGTCATAAGCGGGCGTATTACAGCGCCCCTGTCGATGCTGGGTAAGGGCCTTGCCTCAGTTCAGCTGGGCAGGAAAACAGAACATCTTTCATACAGCGGAAATGATGAGATTGCCGAACTGGTAAGGCAGTATAACAGGATGCTTGACGAGCTGGAGGATAGCGCCCGTAAGCTGGCCAATTCCGAGAGGGAGTACGCCTGGAGGGAAATGGCAAAACAGATCGCTCATGAGATCAAGAATCCTCTCACCCCGATGAAGCTCAATGTTCAGCAGCTTCTGAAATCGTGGAAGGACAAGGTTCCTGATTTCAATGAAAGACTGGAGCATTTTACAATTAACCAGATCGAATATATAGATAATCTTTCCTCGATTGCGTCGGCATTCTCTTCATTTGCAAAGATGCCTACAGCGAATCCGTCCGAGGTGAACCTGCCTGACCAGATCAGGATAACACTCGATCTGTTCAGGGATGCCGAGGACATAACATTCAATGTTGAATGGCCTCATGAACGGAAAGTGGTTGTATGGGCAGACAAGGAACACCTTAACGGCATCTTCTCCAACCTTATAAAGAACGGTATCCAGTCCATTCCGCCGGGAAGGAAGGGGATGATAAACCTGAAAATCGAGGTGCGTAGTGATAAGGTCGTTGTCTCGGTTTCAGATAACGGGACGGGAATTCCGAAGGAAGTGCAGGCGAAGCTGTTCACCCCGAATTTTACCACCAAATCCTCCGGAACAGGGTTGGGATTGTCTATTATCAGGAAGTATGTTGAAACTGCAGGCGGGAGGATATGGTTTGAATCCTCCATGGGAAAAGGGAGCACATTCTTTGTGGAACTACCTCTCAAATATACTGTTGAAGGACATGTTTAGAAGGTATCCTGCCTGTTTTCGAAGTTGAAAAGTTTTAGTAACTCCCACGCATTTTAGGCCAACACCTTAAACATTTTGCAATAATATAATTATATTAGCAGGATCAGATAATCCTTTTGATGGCTGTCAATATCGCCGATCATAAAAGAAACCTAACCTTATGCCTGCTGATTTTTATGTCATTGGGCATAATCGATCTTTCTGCTCAGCCATCAGCCCACAGGTTTATTTCCGGTAATATAAAAGATATCAATCTTGGGAGGCCGTATGCCAAGCCCTATTCCAGTACACGTGTAACATCGGTCGGGACCGACCGTGTGAATGTTGTCGATGCTTCTTTTCTTACTGCTGGTGATACGGTGCTTCTGATCCAGATGCAGGGAGTTGGAATTTTGACGCCCAATACGGGCACTTACGGAAACTATGATGTCTCTTTCGGCAATCCCGGAGCACATGAATTCCTTATTGTGCTTTCTGTAGCATCACCGGAGATAGTCTTTAAAACTGGTTCCATAAAGAATTCTTACGATCCTGCAGGCAGTGTCCAGCTGGTAAGAGTCCCTTACTTCAACTCGGCAACAGTAGAATCAGGGAAACCAAATTTAACCTGTGATCCGTGGGATAAATCCACAGGGAAAGGAGGTGTCCTGGCTTTGATACTTGGACGCGCCCTTACACTTGAATCTGATATTGACCTTTCGGGGCGGGGATTCAAAGGCGGTTTAAATAACTATATAGCAGATCCTAAATGCCAGGAAGAAGTGCCAAAGACATTAGATTTTTTCTATGATGCCTCATTTTACAATGCCGGCATGAAGGGAGAAGGTAATTCCATACATGATCAGTTCAAGAATCCCCTGTATCCGGCTTATTCAAGGGGGCAGGGTCCCAATTACACCGGGGGAGGCGGAGGAAACGGCAGGTTTTCAGGAGGTGGCGGAGGCGCCAACAGGGGAGCCGGAGGAAGTGGCAACAGTGAAGACAATATATGCGCGTTTCCCGGACCGGGAGGACTCGGAGGCATACAGGCAAACTATGTCACCATAGCTGAGCGTATCTTCGCCGGTGGTGGCGGCGGTGCTTCTACATCGGGCTCAGTAACCGGAGGTGAAGGCGGTGATGGCGGCGGGATAATCATTATTGTAACTGATACAATAATAAGCAAAGGCGGGAAAATTATTGCTGACGGTAATGCCGGAACAAATGGATCAGCGACGAGCGGGGCAGGAGGCGGTGGGGCAGGAGGCGCAATTGCTCTCTCCCTTGCAAATTATGGCGCGAACGCTCTGGTGCTGTCAGCAAAAGGAGGCAACGGCGGTAATAATCTTTCATCGTTCGGACAGGGTGGGGGCGGCGGAGGCGGGCTTATATATGTAAGCAAACCCCCTGCTGCCAATGTAACGTCATTTCTCAGCGGTGGCACGGCAACAGGTGCCTTAGACGGATTATCGGGTGAGAAAATGGAAAATTTTAAGGCTGAGTTGAATGGGTTCCTTTTCAATTCAATCAGATCATCTGTTACAGGCAACGATAAGGATTCCATCTGTTCCAACAGAAAACCACCTAAACTGACCGGCACCGATCCTGTAGGCGGTACCGGTACCGGCACCTACACCTTCCAATGGTATAAAAGATATTTTGATGAAGGCGTACCTACCCCCATTTCAGGTGCCGACACCAGGGATTATGAACCTCCTGCGCCCGAAAGCAAAACTGTTTATTATTTCAGGAAAGTTACAGATGCAGCGGCATTGGAGGATAACAGCAAGGAAGTGGAGATTATAGTCCAGCCTGCCATTCAGGGCAATACTATAGGAATCGATACAACGATCTGTTATGGCCAGGATCCTAAACCGTTCATTTCAAAAGCCATTCTGACCGGCGGAAGCTCAAAAAATTATTACAGGTACCAGTGGCAGGACAGTATAAAGGGCGTGGATTTTAAAAATTTCACGGGAAATGATGTGGAGAATTATGATCCACCGGTACTCACAGATTCTACATGGTACCGCAGGATAGTAACTTCAGGAAGGTGCGTTAGCACCAGCTTCAAGGCATCGATCAGTGTACTTCCTTCAATCAGCAATAACACAATAACGCTTCCTGCGGTAAATGAGATCTGCAACGGCATGACATTCGGTGATATTGCAGGTTCAAAGCCACCTGTACTTGGCGGAGGAGATAATATTTACCGTTATAAATGGGAGGGGAACATCAACAATGCGGGATGGACAGACACACTCGGAGTCGTAAACCTGGCTGATTACAATCCCCGGGAGCGTACTGGACAGAATGTTTACATGTTCCGGAGAGTCGTTTACTCCGGACCTGATAGTGTTTGTTCCAGCGTAAGCAACGAAGTAACACTGAAGGAGTATGCAAAGATCACTGATAACAGTATTTCATCGCCTCAGACGATCTGTGCAGGAATTACCCCTGCTATGCTGACGGGATTGCTTCCGGCAAACGGCGACGGGACATTCACATATAACTGGCAATACCGGTCAAAGACAACCTCGGGGACCTGGGCGAATGCGGGTGGCGTTGCGATGAATTTCTCCCCGTCAGCTCTTACCGACACTACTTATTACAGGCGCATTGTAGGGTCAAATGCATGTGCGGATACTTCATTGACGGTAAAGATAACTGTGCACAAGGCGTTGAATAACGTCATTTCAACTCTTTCAGGCGGCCCCGACACAACAATATGCAACGGCCAGGATCCTTTCGCCCTGAAAGGCAATGTTGCGACAGGTGGAACGAATATCCCGGGCGATTATACATATCAATGGAAGTCTTCTTCCAGCCTCACCGGAACTTACACTGACATACCCTCAGAAACATCGACAGGTTTTGATCCTACTGCACTTACTGCCACCACATACTACAAGCGGCAGGTTGTATCGGGTGCATGCACTCTCGAAAGCAATCCTGTAACCATAACTGTCCTGGCTCCGATTTCCGGAAACAATTTCAGCCAGGACACAACGATCTGCTACAATACAGTTCCTGTGCAGTTGGCCACGGCACCTCTGGGCGGAGGTGATGGCAATTTCATCTATAAATGGGAGCAGAGCTCCGACGGGGGAACCGTATGGACCGGTGCCGCGACGTCTGAAAAATTTACACCTCCTGCACTTACTGCTCCTGTGAAGTACCGCAGAACAGTTACTTCAGGACTTGCAAACTGCTGTTTATCCGTGTCGGATGTTGTGACCATCAATATTCATCCTCCGCTGCCAACAGCTAAAATTGTAAATACGGCAGACACCGTAATTTTCTCCACCACTCCCGCACAGCTGAACCTTAATCTTACCGGTACAGGCCCATGGAAAATCACGCTTAGCGAAAATTCAGCCGCGGGCGCTGCCGCTCAGTTTGATGTCAGTAATCCTGTTATTTCACTTCTGCCTGTAACTTCAACCGGTCTCGCTTCATTCATATACGAAATTTTCAAAGTCGAGGATAAATTCGGATGTCTTGCAACTTCTGTTTCCGGAAGCAAAACTGTTGTAATATTCAATCAGGATATGTTTGAATTTCCGGAAGGATTTTCACCCAATCATGATACACATAATGACAAATTCGAGATCGAGGGACTTGATCTTAATGTCCTTGAAGCTGAGATGAGCATTGTCAACAGCGCCGGAACAGAGGTCTTCCGCACGTCAAATTCGGGAGGCCAGGCATGGACCAGCTGGGATGGAACGAATTCAAGGGGAGCCGATCTTCCTGAAGGAACATACTATTACCTGCTGAAGGTCAGGTTCCCTGACAGCTCTGTTTTCAGGAAGAGTGGCTTCGTAATATTAAAAAGGTACTGACGGGATGAAGAGGATAGCGATACTTTTAATATGTGTGTTTTTAAGCCTTTCAGCCGCGAGATCCCAGGATTCGGCAAGGATAAGCCTGGCGTACCCGGTTTACAGCCAGTACCTCCAGAATGGCATGATGATAAACCCTGCCTATACCGGCTCAAGGGGAGCTCTCTCGGCTTTCCTCTCATACCGTATGCAGATGATGGGAATGGATGGATCTCCCGTCATTCAGTCAGCTTCGCTTCACACTCCTCTCAAAAACGATCATGTGGCTCTCGGTCTTATTGCACAGTTTATGCAATACGGCGTCACGAGGTCGTCGAGCATCTATGCAACTTATGCTTATCACATCAGGCTTGCCAAGGGAAAGCTTTCATTCGGGCTCAAGGGCGGCTTCGACAGGTCGAATACCGATTATACCGGGATTCTTCAGTCACTGTCAGACATGGATGATCCTGTTTTTATATCAAATGACAAACCTTACATGCTCCCGAATGTAAGCGCCGGTGTCTACTACTGGAGCAACAAATTCTTCGCGGGTTTTTCAGTACCGGCTTTTCTTAGCTACAGCAGGACCCCGACAGGCTCTGTCCAGGCATATCACAACTTTAACAATTATGACCTTATGTTCTCGGCAGGAGGGCTGATCTCGTTTTCTGACTTCTTTAAATTCAAGCCTTCGATCCTTGCCGATTATTCATTGAACAGTGCAAATAAGCTTTCGCGTTTCGACATAAATGGTAATTTCATACTTGCTGACCTGATCTGGATAGGAGGCTCCTGGAGAACCACCGAGGAGGTTGCAGTGGGGATACTGCAGGTGCAGGTCAACCAGCAGCTGATGTTTGGTTTTTCATATGACTATCCTGTCGGCCATAAGGAATTTTTCTCGAAAGGGCTTAACGGTTCAAGCGAGTTTATTTTGAGGTATGAGTTTGGTTATAAAGTGAGTGCTTCAAATCCTAGGTATTTCTGATGTCATCAAGATATACATATATATTATACATCCTTCTCCTTTTCACTTATGACCTGAGCGGCCAGAAACCATCAGTTTATGAGGTGAGCAGGATGAATTTTTCAGAAAACGGCTTCAGCGATATTTCGC
>DATGWQ010000155.1:0-2566 GCA_035299385.1 Bacteroidales bacterium
TGCAAAAAGAATGTTGCACCTGTTTCATCAGAAAAACTCTCCCGCGGAGTTGTTGCATTACAGGTCGATGAAAAACATTCCTATGTGGGATGGCGGCTCCTGAAGGAAGATCCTTCAGATGCAGCATTTAATGTCTACAGGTTGCGGGTAGGCGATTCTGCATACATGAAAATCAATGCCGAACCTGTATCAACGTCGACAAATTACATTGATGAAAAGGCTGAAATAGGCCAGGCATACCGTTATAAGGTGAAAATCGTGTCTGGCGGAAATGAGGAGGAAACTCTCGGGCAGGGGTATGTTTACATGATGGGGCTTGCAGAGCGGGAAAGAGCAGCCGAATCTGCCCCTTTCCTGAACAGGCCTTATATTTCGGTGAGGCTGAAAGATAATGTCACCATTAACAGGGTGGGTATAGGTGATGTAAACAATGATGGTGAATATGACTTCATTATACAGCACCCGGATTATAATGTCGATCCTTATTACAGGTGGTTCTATTGGAAAAGAAGCCCTGAGCCCTATAAGATAGATGCGTATTCTTCAGCGGGTGATTTCCTGTGGCGCTATGAAATGGGATGGTCGATCGAGACCGGCACCTGGTACTCTCCTTATCTTGTTTATGATGTCGACCAGGACGGCAAGGCTGAAGTTTATGCAAAAGCTGGTGAAGGTGATCCGCGCGAGCCCGATGGACATGTGCTCGAGGGCCCCGAATATCTTGTGAAAATAGACGGGCAAACAGGAAATCTCACAATAAAAATCAACTGGCTGTCAAAGGAAGGATTCGAACATTACAATTACTGGAGCAGGAATTTCCTCGGTCTGGGATACTTTGACGGCGTTAATCCTTCAATTGTCATGCAGCGCGGAACTTATTCAATAATCAAGATTGAGGCACTCAACCGGAATCTTGAAAAGCAATGGTATTTTGAAAGCACCGGGGAAAACAAAAAATACCGTGCCCAGGGAGGACATGCCATGCATGCCGCCGATGTGAACGGTGACGGCAGGGACGAGCTTATTCCCGGAACGTTTGCACTGAGCAGCGAAGGTGTTCCGATATGGGGACTGGGCCTTGGGCATAACGACATAGGTGTTGTTGCCGATATCGATCCTGCGAGGCCGGGAGTCGAAGTTTTTTATGCAATTGAGCCAAGATCAGCCAGGAATGGCATCTGCCTTGCCGATGCTGCAACAGGTGAGCTGTTATGGGGATACAAAGGCCCGACCACCCACGTTCACGGCGGCATGGCAGGGGACATCGATCCGGAGCATCCCGGTATCGAATGTTATGCAGGCGAGTCGAAAGGAGGAGAAGGCTATTTCCTTTATGCAGCCGACAGCACAAGGCTTTCAGACAAGAGCCTGGGCGCGCTTTCTCCTGTTCCGCTGTGGTGGGACGGCGATGAATATAAAGAATTGAAGGTAGGGCAGAAAGTCTTCAAATACATGGGAGATACCATCAGAACGGATATAGAAGGGAAAGTGCTGCTTGTTGCCGATATTGTCGGCGACTGGCGCGAGGAAATCGTAACAGGACTTCCCGGTGAGCTCCGGATCTATTCGACAAATATTCCCGCTTCAACAAGGAAGATAACACTTATGCAGAACAGGCAGTACAGGGTTGGCGTTACGAGAAGCACATCGGGTTATTTTGCTCCGCCGCAGCTGGGGAAGGAATAGCTCCCTGCCCTTTGTTCTCTGCTCTCTGCTCCCTGCTCCCTGCTTCTAAAAGAAGTGCATCTTCATGAACCTGATGAACACTTCATAGTCCGCCGGCAATGCCCCGTGACCTCCCGCGTGCATGTAATATCCCAGGTCATTCAGAATCGGGGTGCCCGCAGCAGGCCAGGTGCCTGTGCCTAATGATCGCTTTCCGAGGAACTCATAGACTTTTCCTCCTTCCGAGGCGGCAATGAATTCGCCTTTGGGATCGGACCAGAAATCCTTATCCCCAGTTTGAAGCAGCAAAGGCCTGGGAGCCATAAGCGCCACGAGCATATGGCCGTCGACAGGTGACTTTGAAGGGTCATCCCTGTAATTGCTCCAGTTTCCTGCAAACTGGTAAAAGTACCTGGTCGGATGTGTCATGTGACTTATTGTCTCACCATAATTTCTCCTGGAAATCGCTGCTCCACCTTCACCACCGCAGCTGGCGATAACCATCCCGAACCTTGTGTCGTGTGCTCCCGCCCACAGAACAGTCTTTCCAAGCCTCGAGACACCGAAGAGTGCAATTCTTTTTGAATCTATCAGGGGATCTTTTTCAAAGTAATCCATTGCCCTGCCCAGACCCCAGCACCAGGCAGAAATTGCGCCCCATTCATCAGATGCAGGTGTTGTCTGACCTTCCTTCAGGTACACGCTCCTGATTCCATATTTGATACCATCTGCAAAGTCAGGTTCTATGTCTCCATAGTATACAGTGGCGAAGCCTATGCCCTGTGAAAGGAATTGATTTACATCAGTCCTCCCGAACCCGCCTCTCCTCTGTACCGGAACCTTTTTGCCGTCCCTTCCCCACATCATGCCTGCCTTTATTCCGGGATCATCCGCTACCATT
>DATGWQ010000156.1:0-6660 GCA_035299385.1 Bacteroidales bacterium
ATCCGGCGCATGATCGAGTATTTTAAAAAGATCGTAGCCGCGGTTATCACGGCGAAAAATAAAAAACTATCGGAAATCGAAATACTCTCGGAAGAAGAGAAGAATCTGTTATTATATGATTTTAACGATACCAGCGCAGATTACCCAAGGGATAAAGTCATTCACCGGATATTTGAGGAGCAGGTAGAAAAATGTCCGGATCGTATTGCCGTTACCGCCCAAAATCCAGCGCATGCGATTACCTACCGCGAATTTAGTGAACAAGCCGACCGCCTGGCCCACAAATTAAATGAGAAAGGTGCCCAACCCGGCTGCATCGTAGGGATTAAGATAGAGCGGTCCCTGGAGATGATGGTGGGGATTTTCGGCATCTTGAAATCCGGGTCAGCCTATTTGCCCATTGACCCGGAATACCCGCAAGAACGCATCGAATTTATGTTGAAAGACAGCAGTGCCGGGATAATGATAAGAAGAGCAGGAGAGCAAAAGGTTGAAAGCGTGGAATTTATGTTTTCTTGTTTTTTCCCCGCTTGCTCATTTCCTCGCTTCTCCGCTTCCGATTCTTCAAATCTCGCCTATATCATTTATACTTCCGGTTCCACTGGAAACCCCAAAGGTGTCATGATCGAACATCACTCCGTGGTGAACCGTCTCCACTGGATGCAAAAATGTTATTCCATCGGTCCGGGCGATGTGATCCTGCAAAAAACACCCACAGTTTTCGATGTTTCCGTATGGGAATTGTTTTGGTGGTCCATGGAGGGAGCTTCCCTTTGCCTCCTTGGCGTGGGCGAAGAGAAGATCCCGGAAGCGATAATAGAAACCATCGCCAGGAATAAGGTCACCACCATGCACTTTGTTCCTTCCATGCTGCAAGCTTTCATGGAATATTGCGAAGATGCCGCCGATATAGCCGGTCTTTCCAGTTTAAGACAGGTATTCTCCAGCGGTGAGGCATTAGTGGGACGGCAGGTGGAGAAATTTAATCGATTGTTCAACGAGAAAAACGGGACAAAATTGATTAACCTGTATGGCCCCACCGAGGCCACCGTGGATGTTTCATATTACGACTGTATCCCCGGTGAAAATATCAACGATATACCCATCGGCAGGCCCATCGATAATATTGCATTATATATTCTGGATAAAAATCTAAACCTGCAGCCCGTGGGAGTCAAAGGCGAACTATGCATCTCCGGGGTAGGGTTGGCGCGGGGATATTTAAACCGGCCCGAATTAACCGCCGAAAAATTTATCGATCTTCATCGATTATCACTCATCAATCATCATTCAAAGTTTTATCGTACCGGCGACCTGGCGCGGGTACCGGTCAACGGCCAGATAGAATACCTGGGACGGATGGATCACCAGGTAAAAATCAGGGGTTTGAGGATAGAGTTGGGTGAGATAGAAAATCAATTGTTGAGCCATGAAGGGATAAAAGGTGCGGCAGTACTGGTGCAGGACCAACATTTATATGCTTATATCGCAGTAAAAGGTGAAGGTGAATTTAATATCTCTTTATTACGAAATTATTTATCGGAAAAATTACCCGTTTACATGATTCCTTCAACTTTTGTGCAAATAGAGGAAATCCCTCTGACGGCCAACGGAAAAGTGGATCGTAAAAAGCTTCCGCTGCCGCAGGGCAGCGTTAACCTGGAAGGAACATATATTGAACCCCAAAATAGAGAAGAGATGCAGTTGGCTGAGATATGGCAGGAAGTATTGGAGCTGGAGCGCGTGGGTATCGATGATAATTTTTTCAAAGTAGGCGGGGATTCCATCAAGACAATCCGGTTGACCGTGGCCATCAACCGCCGCTTAAACAGCCACTTAAAAATATTGGATTTATATACCCATGGTACGATTCGTCAATTGGCAACCCTCCTGGATCGTGAGGAAGCCTTTGATAGGGAGTATCTTTATAGCAAGGTGACGACGGAAATAGAAGCACTAAAGGCCCACATCCTGGAACAAAAGCCGGAATTGACGGATATGATCGAAGATATTTACCCCATGAGCGATATCGAAAAAGGGATGGTCTTTTATTATTTGAAAAATGTGGGTACCGGAATTTATCATGACCAATTCGTCTACCCGATCTACTACAAAAACTTTGATGTTAAACTGTTTGCCCAGGCAATAAACTTAATGGTGGAGAAGCACCCGGCTTTAAGGACCATCTATAACCTGGAAGATTTCGAGGAATCCGCGAGTATTGTTTATAAACGGGTAACACCTGATTTTACTTACCGCGATATGTCAGAGTTATCCCCGGCCGAGCAGAATCGTTGGCTAACAGATTTCCTGGCCCAGGACCGTCAAACCCCTTTTGTTGAATCAGTCGCCCCCCTGTGGCGGATAGGGGTGTTCGATTTGGGTGAGGGAAACCTTTACTTTATTTTAGTAGTTCATCATGCGGTATTAGACGGGTGGAGTGTGGCCTCATTGGCTACCGAGGTTCATAATACGTACCTGGAGTTAAAAAATAATCTTTCTTATGTGCCCAGTGAGTTGAAGAGCACTTATAAAGATGCATTAATCGAGGAACTTATCGCGAAACAGGACCCCTTGAACCGGGAATACTGGAAGCAAGAACTGGAAGAATATCCGCGGTTGGAGTTTTCCGAGACATTGAAAAGCAAGGGCGAAATGGAAGCCATGACCACCCATTGGCACAATGCGGGGCCGGAATTACTCGAGCAATTAAACCGCATTGCCGATCGCCGCCGTACCAGTATCAAGAATCTTTGTTTTGGGGCGTATGCCTGTTTTATGAATATGTTTTCCTTTGAAGATGATGTGGTGGTGGGAGTTGTTACCAATACACGAACAGAAAAAGAAGATGGTGATAAAGTATTGGGTTGTTTTTTAAATACAGTGCCGGTGCGGTTGAAAATTCCTCGTGGAATTACCTGGAAAGAATACATCGAACTGGTAGAACGGAAAATGTTGGAAGTAAAAAAACATGAACGGTTATCCCTGTTTGAAATTGCCGCAGCTATCGGGGAAAAGAGTAAAGACCGGAACCCGATTTTTGACAGCCTGTTTAATTTTATGGATTTTCATATCTTACGGCAGGCAAAAGCGGTAGAGCAGGAAGAGCAAGAGAACAGCGGAAAGTCGCAAGTGTTTGTTATAAACAGCCAGGATACCAATACGCTTTTCGATTTTGAAATGGATATTACCCAGGGAACAGTAAGGTTATGTCCGAAATACAATCGCAGTGCCATAAGCGACGATACGGTGAAACGATGCTGCGGGTATTTTTTAAATATCTTGCAGAAATATATAACGGAACCGGAAGGCATCGTAAGAAATGATGAAATCCTTTCCACCCAAGAAAAAGAACAGGTACTTTATCGATTTAACGATACGGCGGCCCCCTACGGTAGAGAAAAAACCATGCACCAACTGTTCGAAGAGCAGGTGTCGAGGGCGCCTGGAAGAGTGGCGGTAATCGATCGAGATGGTATATTGGCGTGGACTTATGAGGAATTGAATAAACAAGCCAATCAGTTGGGCAGGTTATTAGGTAAGAAAGGGCTAAAGTCCGGGGGCCTAACGGCAGTGATAATGGAGCGTTCCATCCTGATGGTGGCTGCGGTCATGGGAATATTGAAAGCTGGCGGCGCTTATGTACCCCTGGAACCCTATTTACCGGAAGAACGAATCCGCAAAATTCTCGAATCGCTGCATATCGAAACGGTTATCACCAATAAAGGGCAATTGTTCAAAGTGGCTGAAATTTCTCAAACGTTACCCCTTCTTACTCATATTATCTGCCTTGATAAAATTACAGTTGAAGAAGTAATCCCAGAAGAAAAAGAATTATTTGCAGGTAAAGAACTTATAGATGGTGAAAAGATAGCTGGTGAGTCAAGCAAGAATTTGCCGGCCGTATCCCGGTCCGAAGAAATCTCTTATATCATCTTTACCTCCGGTTCAACCGGAACTCCCAAAGGGGTGGTGGAGACGCACCGGCCGGTGATAAATGTAGTGGAATGGGTAAATAAAACCTTTGAGGTAGGTTACCCGGATAAACTGTTGTTTGTGGCCTCGTTAAGTTTCGACCTATCGGTATATGACATATTTGGAATATTAGCCTCGGGGGCGTGTTTACGTGTAACAGCAGGAGAAGATATCAAAGACCCCGGGAGACTGCTTGATATCATCATGAATGAAGGGATTACCTTCTGGGATTCAGCGCCCGCAGCGCTGCAGCAGTTGGTGCCCTTTTTGTCGGAAGTGAACAGTTACCCTGAGCCGAGTCGCCTGCGGCTGGTATTTTTAAGCGGCGATTGGATTCCCGTCTCCATGCCCGATGCCCTGCGGGAAGCCTTTGAGGGCGTGCAGGTAATCAGCCTGGGTGGGGCCACCGAGGCCACGGTCTGGTCCAACTATTATCCCATCGGCCAGGTGGACCCATCCTGGCCGAGCATTCCATATGGCAAACCCATTCAGAATGCCAAATATTATATCCTGGACCGGAACCTGGAAATATGTCCGTTGCGTGTGCCTGGAGATTTGTATATCGGCGGTGAGTGCCTGGCCAAAGAGTATATCCATGATGAGATGTTAAGTGCTCATAAGTTTATCGCCAACCCGTTTGCGCCGGGAGAAAAAATATATAGGACGGGCGATATCGCCCGTTGGTTTGAAAATGGGAACATGCAGTTTTTAGGTCGCAAAGACCATCAAGTGAAGATACGCGGCTACCGAATCGAGTTGGGAGAAATCGAGAGCCAATTGGTGAGTCACCCGCTGGTAAGCGATGGTATTGTGTTAGACCGGATGGATGGAAGTGGGAATAAATACCTATGCGCTTATTACGTATGTAAGGCAAAGGGAGAAGAGATAGATCGGGAAGAGTTGAAAGAGTACTTGAGCCGGGAATTGCCCGAGTATATGATTCCCGCTTATTTTATTCCCATTGAAAAGATACCGTTGACGGCCAATGGCAAACTCGATCGAAAAGCATTGCCCGAACCGGAGGCAAGCAGCGAAAGTGGTGGGGAATATGCAGCCCCGGAGAACGAGACGCAGGAAAAATTGGTGGAGATCTGGTCGCAAGTATTGGGTGTGGAAAAAGAGACGATCGGGATCACCGCGGATTTCTTCGAGTTGGGCGGTCATTCGTTAAACGCCACCATGGTGATATCGCGAATTCATAAAGAGTTGAATGTTAAAGTGCCGCTGGCCGAGATATTTAACAGCCCGACCATCCGGGAATTAGCGCGCAAAATAAAGAACTCAGAGAGCGAGATATACGAGATGTACGCCACCATTGAGCCTGTGGAAAAAAAAGAGTATTACCGGTTGTCGTCGGCGCAGATGCGGTTATACTTTCTCCAGCAAATGGAACCGGGCAATACCGGTTACAACATCCAGGAAGGCTTGTTGCTGGAAGGCGATGTGGACATACCATTGCTGGAAGAAACGTTCAGGCAGTTAATCAGGCGGCATGAGAGTTTGCGGACCTCTTTTGAAATAGTGAACGAGGAGACGGTTCAACGAGTTCACGACAATGTGGAATTTAAGATCGAATTATTAGATGGGGGAGAGCCCATGTGGTCGACATTCATACGCGCTTTTGACCTATCCAGAGCGCCGCTTCTGCGAGTAGGATTGTTCCGCCTAGAAGAGATGAAGTACTTATTTTTGGCAGATATGCATCATATTATATCTGACGGTGTTTCCCAGGCCGTATTGAAAGGAGATTTTGGGATCCTTTACGGCGGCGGCCGGTTACCGGCGATTCGGCTGCAATACAAAGATTATTCGGAATGGCAGTACAGTGAAAAACAGCAGCAATTGGTGCGAAATCAGAAAGCCTATTGGTTGAAAGAATTGTCAGGCGATATCCCGGTGCTGGATATACCCACCGATTTTCCGCGACCGGCTATTCAGAGTTATGAAGGAAACACCCTGCATTTTGACCTTAATCATGAAGAGACAGGGTTGTTAAATAAATTGGGTCTTGATGAGAAAGCCACGTTGTATATGGTATTGCTGGCCATATACAATGTATTGCTATTTAAGTTGAGTAACCAGGAGGAGATCATCATCGGGACGCCCACAGCGGGCCGGCCTCATTCGGATTTTGAGCGAATCATCGGTATGTTTGTTAATACGCTGGCCCTGAAGAATTACCTGGAAGGAGAAAAAACTTTTATCAGTTTTTTAGAGGAAGTAAAAGATAATACGATCAAGGCATTTGAAAACCAGGATTGCCAGTTCGAGGAATTGGTTGAACAGGTAGAGGTTAAAAGGGATACCGCACGCAATCCATTATTCGATGTTTTGTTTGTACTGCAGAATATGGAAGTTGAAACGGAAGGAACCCCGGGGGATTGGGGAACAGTGGCGGATGGGGGCGATTCAAGAGTAAAACTGCTGCCGTATCGTTACAATACGGCCATATCTAAATTCGACTTAACCCTGATGGCAATAGAAGGAGTAAAGGGAATTCATTTCTCTTTCGAATATTGTACGCGGTTGTTTAAAGAAGAGACCATCCGGCGCATGATCGAGTATTTTAAAAAGATCGTAGCCGCGGTTATCACGGCGAAAAATAAAAAACTATCGGAAATCGAAATACTCTCGGAAGAAGAGAAGAATCTGTTATTATATGATTTTAACGATACCAGCGCAGAT
>DATGWQ010000157.1:0-7782 GCA_035299385.1 Bacteroidales bacterium
CTCAGCTCATTTACAAGCATCCTCAGGAAAAACCTGTCGCTTCTCTGATGCGGATACCATATCCCGTATAGACCTGAGAAACGGGCTGTTGTGAGAGGCTCATTAACAGGTGTGTACAGATCTATCCATGGGTATCTTTCAGCGATCATGAATGCAAATTCAGCAAGCATCCGCGGGAAATTCGGATCGGAAAGATCGGTCGAGAAAGGTCCGCTGCCGTGATGCAGCAACCCTGCTATTGGTTTGATCCCGAGCTCACGAAGGTGATCGAGGCGCAAATCATTCAGCCTGATGAACCCGGCCTGGTCCCCGGCATACATCTCCCACAACAAGGGGTACCTTATCGTTTTGATATTCAGCCCTGCAAAGAGATCCAGATCATCGATCCTTGTCATATGTCCGCTCCTGCCAAGCTGATTGTAGACGCTGTTCCCGACCCTGACAAAGGAACATTCAGCACCTCCCCATATTTCTACTTTATTGTTTTCGTTATATTCCAATTCTTCATTGTAAGATTTCACAAAGACCCGGGATATTGATCTTCCTCCCTGGCTGCGAGAACAGCAGCTTCAGAAGCAAGCTTTTTCTCTTCCAGCGTATTGTAGATCACATCCCTCATTCTGGTCCAGGTAAGGTCCCATGAATTCCCTTTAAGCTGATCCTTCACCATTAGCTCCCAGCCTGACTTGTCTTTTCTGCCAAGCAACTTCCTGACAGCAAAAGCAAAAGTTTCAGCATCATCCGCTATTTCAACAAGGCCAAGCTCGCCATAGGGAATCACCACATCGTGGATGGAAGTTGATACAACAGGTTTGCCGGCGGCAAGATATTCGGGTGTTTTGGTGGGGCTTATAAATCTCGTGCTTTCATTTTTGGCAAAAGGAAGGATTGCAACATCCCAGCCTCCAAGGTAAAAAGGGAGCTCGCTGTAATTCTTCTGTCCCAGGTAGAATATATTTTCATGTTTTGGAAGGCTTGCAGGATCAATCTTCACCACCGGCCCTATCATAATGAAATTTACATCTGGCATGAACAGTGCGAGCTTGTCGAGCAGGTCAATATCAAGTCTTTCATCCAGAACGCCGAAGAAACCCACCCGCGGATGGCCGATACCTGACTGATCAGCCGGATCAGGGCCGTCGATACCGCTCTCGAAATGACGCTGGTCGATGCTGCTTGGGAAAGGGTGTATGTTGTGGTGACGGTGTTTCTTATATTCGTAAAGGCTCTGGCCTCCGGTGAATACCACATCCGCCATCTTCATGAGCCTTTCTTCATTTTTCAGCATGTTCGGATGCGCTCCCCTGAAAGAGGAAAGCTCATCCATCGAATCGTATACTGTTATCTCCGGTGAAAGTCCGGATGTAAACTCGACTGCCATCGGCGTAAGATACCAGAGCAGGTATTTGCTCACCTGGTACCAGCTTACTATTTGTATCACAGATTCCCTCAAATATCCGTTCACCTCTGCTTCGCCGTACCTTCTGCTCACATGCGGTGTAATGATGATCAGCCTCGAGTCGACATAAACGGTCTTCAGGAAATTTGATTCGTGATCTGTAAAAACCGGCTCTTCGATGAAGAATACCCTGTGTTCCCTTGCCCATCGTGACAGGAGGTGCTGTGGCCGCTGGAAAACAAAATTCCATCGCAGATGCGAAAAACAGAGAACGTCCTTTATTCTGTGCATCTCCTTTCCAAGCACATCTTTCCCGTTCAGTTTCCTGCCATTCCGGTCAGCTCTTCTGCTGTCATATTCGTATGTTTGGTCCATATATTTCATAAAATATATTTTTTAAAAGTGTAATACTAAAGTGAATAACAGTTGATCTGACCTCAGGTGGCATTTGCGATTACATGCTGAAAAGTTTCCTGTCCGGAAGATTCAGCAATTTTGTCGAATATTTCGAGCGCATGCTTAATCGTGTCATGCATGTCGTAGTACCTGTAGTCTCCCAGCCGGCCGCTGATAATTATGTTTTTCAGCTTCCTTGTTTCTTCGCGGTAAGCCATAACGAGTCCCTGGTTCCTTTCATCATTTATGGGATAAAAAGGATTCGATCCATCATCGAGAAGGGAATATTCCCTTATTATCATCGTCCTGTCGGCCGGATAATCGCTTCTCTCAGGATGCAGGTGCCTTGGTTCATGAATGCGTGTGAAAGGCACATCCTGATCAGCATAGTTCATAACGGAAGTACCCTGGTAATCCCCGTAAGGGATCACTTCTTTTTCAAACTTCAGCGTTCTGTATTCGAGCTTCCCGAACCTGTAATTAAAATACCTGTCAATCGGGCCGCTGTAGATGATTCGTGTATTTGCAGGAATTATATCCCTGATCTCAAAAAAATCCACATTGAGCCTCAGTTCTATTTTAGGTGATTCCAGAAGTTTCTCGAAGATCCTCCCGTACCCGTGAAGAGGTATGCCCTGCCAGCGGCTGTTGTAATAGCTTTCGTTATAGCTGGTTCTGAAAGGGAGCCTTTTAAGAACGCTTTCGGGCATGTCCTTCGGGTCTTTCTGCCATTGCTTTATCGTATAACCTTTTATGAAAGCTTCATAAAGCGGGCGCCCCATCATGCTAACAGCTTTCTCCTCAAAATTGCGTGGCGCGTGGGTCATTTTCTCTTTCCTGATCTCCCCCGCAAGAAAGTCCTCCACTTCATACGGCTTAAGACTGAGATTGTAAAAGCTGTTGATGGTTTCAAGGTTTACAGGCATCTGGTAAACCTTGTTCCTGCGTGTCGTGAGGACCTGGTGATAATAGCTGTTGAATTCGGTAAATTTATTTATGTACTTCCATACATGCTCGTGAGGCGTATGGAAGATATGGGTTCCGTAAAGATGATAATGTATTCCTGTGTCAGGATCGTCGAGCGAAAAACAGTTTCCGCCAAAGTGGCTCCTTTTTTCAATTACCAGCACCTTTTCATTCAGGACATTTGCGATTCTTTCAGCCAGAACAGAGCCAAAGAACCCGCTACCTACAATTAGGTACTTCAGACCGGATAAATCCATGTGAAAATATTTAAAATCAGTAAAAAACAGCAGATGCTTCTGATTTTTAACAACAGAAATTGCATAATGGTTCATTTAATAAATTCACAGATTCAGCGTTCAGGCAGGTAATTATCAGTATTTTTCATATCTTCAAAAATCCAAATTCAGACTAACTATTAACCGATAAAATCTAATTGAAATGGCAGAGAAATTAACAAGGGGCACATTCCTGAAAACCGTCGGCGTGGCCGGATCAGGAGTTCTTTTGGGAAGCACTTCGAAGGTTGTGCTACCGGAAATAGTCCCTTCACAAAAGGTAAGTTCCGCAAAGAAAGTCAACCTGGCTCTTATAGGCATAGCCAACCAGGGGGCAAGCGATGCCAGGCAGTTTATCAATTCCGGCCTGGCGAATATAGTTGCAGTATGCGATGTCGATCTCGATTCAAAAGGTTGCCAGGAGATCATCAAGCTGGTGCCAAAGGCTAAACAGTTCAGGGATTTCAGGGTAATGTTCGACCAGATGGCCGGGGATATCGATGCCGTTCAGGTCGCTATTCCCGACTTTGCTCATTTCCCGGTTTGCATGACAGCAATGCAGCTTGGCAAGAGTGTCTATGTTGAAAAACCCATGTGCAGGACATTCCTTGAAGCGGAGCTGATGGCGAAAATGGCATTGGCAAATCCAAAGCTTGTTACACAGGTGGGCAACCAGGGACATTCAGGTGAGAACTATTTTCAGTTTAAAGCCTGGAAGGAAGCAGGTATCATAAAGGATGTAACTGCTGTTACGGCATTCATGAACGGCGGCCGCAGGTGGCATCCCTATGACCCGAATATCATCAAATTCCCCGAGGCTCAGCCTTTGCCGAAAGGCATGACTGATAAGGATTGGGATACATGGCTCACAACGGCAGCTTATCATGACTTCAATGAAAAATATCACCCCGGCAACTGGCGCGGCTGGTATGACTTCGGTCTCGGAGCCCTTGGCGACTGGGGTGCACATATTCTAGACACCATCCATGAATTTCTCGATCTGGGCCTTCCCTATGAAATTGAGGCTGCTCATGTTAAGAATCTGAATGATTATTTTTTCCCGCTTGAGACAACTCTGAAGTTCAGATTCCCGAGCAGGGGCGACATGCCACCCGTTGACATAACATGGTACGACGGGGTTGAAAACCTTCCGCCTTTGCCCGAAGGATATTTCTCAGTCGAAGCCAGTACGGATAACACAATACCGCCTCCGGGAGGAGTCCCCGCACAGGCAGACAAACCCGCCTCAACGGGTCGTCTTCAGAAAAGGCCGCAGTCCGGTAAGATCATTTACAGCAAAGAGCTTACTTTTAAAGGTGGAACACATTCTGCTCCCCTGTTCATCATACCTGCCGAAAAGGCGAAAGAGATGGCGTCAAAGCTGCCGGAAGTTCCCAAGAGCCCTTCATCGCATTATGTCAACTTCCTGAAAGCCTGCATGGGTGAAGAGAAAACCCGTTCTCCTTTCCCTGTCTTTGCACCCCTCGCTCAGATCTTCTCTCTCGGCATCATTGCAATACGCAGAAACAAAAAGCTTATCTTCAACAGGGACACCAAAGAGATCACCAACGACAAGTTTGCCAATTCATTGCTGACAGACAAGCCTCCCCGCAAAGGATGGGAAAGCTATTACAATATCTAGATTGGTGATGTAGTGAACTTATGGTGATGTAGAGACAGGTCTGGGACCTGTCTCTACCTTCATATGACATGTATCTACCTTCACGAAATGATCTTTATGAGATAATCATTTCATCGGAATGCTCCAGGTCGGTTTCGCCTTTCCTGTTTTTGAACTGCACTTTCCGGTGTGCCACTGAGAGGCAATCCACATATTGCCTGATATTAGAAACAGATGAAGGATTCCTCACAACCAGCGGGATTACACCTATAGAGGGTATAGACTCATCAGATTCAGGCTGTTCACAAACATAATACATTTCTCCTTCCACCTCAATTGGATCACCCGATTCGGGGATCTGGTCGACCTTTATTTCCGGCAGCTTCGCATCACCGGCAACATCGTAAAGCTTAATCAGTGTCATATATACTCATCAATTTATTTCAGGTAATAACAATTGACATTAAAAAAAGTGCTCTGCTCTAACCCAGGACAAACCCTTAGTCCCCCAGTCTCCCCTTCGCCCATGCGCCTTGTCGCCTTGTCGCCCTATCGCCGTCTCTCCCTCTCAAGCCTGTGACACTATCCTGATGATCACTTTAGTTCCTGCCGGATTCTTCTGATTATCAAAAAGATCAATAATCTCGGATGTTATGGTTTCATTATATAGCTTGCTGTACAATGAATAGAGCTCATCCATGGTTGCAAGTCCTTTTTTTGTCGAACCTTCATCCGTTTCGGATGATTTATCCCTGCCGATCCCGTTATCGGTAATTTTAATCACAAGGACGTCCTTTTCATTCTCAAGGGCAATTGTCAGAAGCCCGCCTGATTCAAGTGGTGCAAGGCCGTGTTTTACGGCATTTTCGGCATGTATCTGGATCAGGAATTTCGGAATGAGCTTTTCAGCATTGACATTGTCATTCACCCTGACACTATAATTGAATTTATCACCGAACCTCATCTTTTCAAGGGCCAGGTAATTCTGACAAAAAGCAATTTCCTTTTCGATTGTCCTGCGTGATTCGCCGGCGGAAAGCACCAGGTCCCTGTACATCGACGAAAAACACCTCAGGCTGTCCGAAGCAACATCTTTTTCCCCGAAACTTACTGAATATATTATGGAATTGATGGAGTTCAGTATGAAATGCGGTTCAAGCTGGTTTCTCACAAGTGCAAGCTGCAGCTCGGAGATCTTTTTTTCATTCTCATACCATCTTTTAAGCTGGTTCCTTGAAACATTTATCAGGGAATAAATAAAAATAAATATTGTAAAGTAAATCCCCGGGTAAGACAGCCATGAAAGATAATATTGCGGATTCTCCCTATATTCCGCCAGGTAATGGTTCTGCCCAGCCTGAATCGAGAGGACCGGCCCGGTGCCATACCCTTTTCTGATCGACAATATATCCCAGCCCTCTACCGGTAAAGTCAGTTTCAATGAAACGGGATGCTTAAGACCTTCCCTGTAAATATAAAGCCTGCCCTCGTCCCTGTCCTGCAGTATGTATTCATCTTTATTGTCGCCATCCACATCGGTGATCATATATACACTTTGACTGTTGAAACTGATTTTACGCAACAGTTTGAAATTACGGTCATAAAGTGCAAAACCTCCCGGTTTCAATGGAAGAAAGTACTGTTCATCAGATACGTTCTCGATATAAGCGGATGAAACACCCAGTCTTAGAGAATCTACTTTGTTACCGCCAGGATCGGTTTTATAGACAATGGAGGTGGAGTCAGTTTCTTTCGGCATGTACAAACAGCCAAGCAAATTTCTTTCACCATAAAGAAGAAAAGGTCTCAGGGAAGTAAATTCCCCTCCGAAGCTGACAGGTTCAAATAAGAAATGAAAATTTTTATCAAATGCCAGGAGAAAAGAGTTATAGTCGTGGTATTTTGATGTTTCCGGTGGAATGTTGCACGTAGCATAACCCCAGGGCAGGAATTCATTCATGCCGTCATTGTTGATGTCTGCCTGCTCAATCCTCCTTATAAAGTACCCTGTTTCGACAGAGGCAACAAGTGAATCCCGGTCGATGTAATATGCAAACATTTTTCTCGGGAAATGTGATATGCCGGTACTTATGGCAAAAATCAATTCTTTTGTGCCATCGGAATCGATATCGTACATTTCAGTAGGGACAATCATCGGATCGGGCTTTTTGATCCCTTTTCCAATCACAGAAATAAACCTGTCTTTTATACACGGCACCGGATTGGAATAATCCGATATGGAATGAAGGAATACTGAATCTGATCTTAGAGTGAATAAGTATACCTCCTTCCTGCCGTCAGTGTCCTTATCCCCGGTTATAATAACGCTCTCCTTCACGGCAAAAGAAAAACTGCCATTAAAATTCCACTGATCGATTATGCCCGATCTATTGCTGATTGTCATTGACGAGCTGTTGAATTCGTCGAAAGTAACTATCCGTTCGGATGTTCCGTCATTATCGAGATCATCGTAAAATACATACTGTCCCGGTGAAATCAGGTCTGTCCGAAGCAATGTAAGATTGAATTTGCGGGAATTAAGAGGTACAAAAAATACAATAACAATAAATGGAATGAGCGAAATCAACCACGCATTTGACAGAATATGTTTAATTTTCATTCTACGCTTTCCCTTAACACAAATATAGAAAAGTATATAATTCAGAGAATCAAACCAATTCCCAATTGTTAAAAAACATGAAAAATGTTTCGGACGCCTGTTCTGTGGTCTGATCCGGCCGGCAGTCGAACATTTACTTAATTTTCAAGGTTTTACTTGTGTGTCTGTTTGATATTTATTTCAAATACAGTTTTTTATGGATGGTACAAGGGAGATATCCTGCATAATCCCTTTCTGGAATGAAGGGAGCAACCTGATAAGCGTGCTTACTGAGATCACAAAGGCAAAAAACATTTCCGAAATAATCTGTGTGGACGATGGTTCAGACGATTGCAATCATGTTAAAGTGAAAAATAAATTTCCCGCGATCAACCTTGTAAGATTACAGAGCAACAGGGGCAAGACCGACGCAGTGAGGGAAGGTCTTAAACATGCTAAAGGAGAATTCATTCTGCTGCTTGATGCAGATCTAAAAAATCTTGATCACCGCGAAATAGATCTTGCA
>DATGWQ010000158.1:0-22768 GCA_035299385.1 Bacteroidales bacterium
AGATCGAAAAGGCAAATAAGCTATACATTAAAAAAGCGCTTGGAGCCCGGAACGATTCTGTTGCAATGCAATACCTCATACCTGGCTGGAAATTTGAGAACAAACGCCCATGCCTTGTCCGATGAATTAACAGTCTTTTAAAATAATGAGATGCAGGAGAAGCCATTGATAATCAAGACATCTGTTGCTGATAATGTCGGAATTGTTGTCAATCTGAATGGGTTGCACGCAGGGACAGTACTGAATGACGGCACACTGTTAACTGAAGATATTCCGATCGGTCATAAAGTAGCGTTGGAGAATATTGAAGAAGATCATGAGATCATAAGATACGGACAGCCGATAGGCCATGCCATCAGACCGATAATGCGTGGGGAATGGGTAAGGGAAGGTATGATAACTCTTCCAAAACCACCTGATCTGGATTCTATCCCTTTTACAGGCAAGCATTACAGGGCCCCTGAACCATTATCAGGTTATACATTTAAAGGATTTCGTAACAGTGATGGAACCGTCGGGACAAAGAATATTCTGGGGATCACTATCAGTGTCAATTGCATTTCCGGATTTGCCGGTTATATTGCAAAAAAAATAAAAGAAGAATTACTTCCCGCATATCCGAATGTGGATGATGTAATTGCATTAAATCATACCTATGGCTGCGGAGTTGCTATAAATGCACCGGGGGCTGTCATTCCGGTGAGAACAATCAGGAACATTTCAAGGAATCCGAATTTTGGCGGACAGGTTCTGATCATGGGACTCGGGTGCGAAAAATTATTGCCCGAAAGGCTGATCCCGGGATCTGAATTGACATCTTGCCCAGGTAACGACTTTTCAAATGTTATGGTAATGCAGGATGAGTCCTGTAACGGATTTCATGAAATGACAGATAAGGTCATGAAATTAGCCGAGGCTCAGCTGATAGTGCTAAATAAAAGGAAAAGGGAGATTTTCCCTGCCTCTGAATTAATTGTTGGCATGCAATGTGGAGGAAGTGATGCCTTCTCAGGAATTACTTCGAATCCTGTAGCTGGATTTGCAGCGGATTTAATCGTCAGGGCGGGAGGAAGCGTTATGTTTTCTGAAGTAACAGAAGTAAGGGATGCTGTTCATCTGTTGGTCCCGAGAACTGTAAATTCCACTGTTGCCCAAGCCCTTATTAATGAAATGAAATGGTATGACGAATACCTGCTGACCGGACAGGTTGACCGGAGTGCCAACCCCACGCCCGGGAATAAAGAGGGCGGATTAAGCAATATTGTCGAAAAGGCTCTTGGGTCAATTGCGAAATCAGGATTCAGCCCTATTGTGGATGTATTAGCTCCCGGTGAGAAAATAAGAAAAAAAGGATTAACATTTGCAGCAACACCTGCCAGTGACTTTATCTGTGGAACATTACAACTGGCATCCGGAATGAACATGCATGTTTTTATGACAGGGAGGGGAACTCCATATGGCTTATCTATGGTCCCGGTAATAAAAGTCGGATCCAATTCAAAACTAAGTAGTCGCTGGTTTGATTTGATTGATCTTGATGCCGGGCAGGTAGCCCTTGGACAAAAAACAATTGCAGAAATGGGGTGGGAGCTCTTTCATTTGATTTTAGAGGTAGCGAGCGGTGAAAAACAAGTGGCTTGTGACAAACTAGGCTTGAATAATGACCTGGTTTTGTTCAATCCCGGACCTATAACCTGATCTTCCACATAGGATTAACCAGGGTAATTTACAAACATTCGCTGATTGTCTGCTTTATACTGCCTGAGAGTTCCTTTTGGTAAATAGAGCCTTTAAAAACTCAGATAATTGAGAAAAATTTCACTTTGAATTATATTTAAACTATATTACAAAGCCTAAAAATGCTTAACCCGGGGAGAACAAAATGTCGAATTCTGAAAAAGAAAAAGAACTTGTTAAAGGGTTAAAAGACGGTATTTCCTGGTCTTTTGATGAACTTTTCAAATTGTATGCTTCCAAAGTTTTCAAATTTGCCTTTTCATATTTAAAATCGGAAGAAACATCGAAGGAGATAGTTCAGGAAACTTTTATGGGAATCTGGATCATGCATAAAACAATTGATCCCGATCAGTCATTTAAATCCCTGTTGTTTACTTTGGCATATAATAATGTTATGAGCAGGTTCAGGGAAAGAACAAAAGAAAAAAAGTATCGTGATTATATCTTAAGTACCGCCACAGAATATTACGAGCAGGAAAGATTTTTTTGGGAGGATGATATACAGTCATACGTTCTGCAAACTATTGACAAATTGCCTCCAAGGAGGAAAGAAATTTTCATCCTGAGAAAAGAGTATAACCTCTCTTATAAAGAGATTTCTGAAAAGCTGGGAATTTCAATTAAAACAGTTGAAAACAATATTAATCAGGCAATAAAGTTCATTAAAGGCCAGGTTGGAACAGAAGCCCCGATAATTATTTTTTTCAGCTTCCTCTTTATTTAATAAATAAAAAATTTTCTTTTCAGGGAGGGGGTACCATACCGTTTCTGCGTATTACTATATACGAGATAGAATTTTCATTTTTTTAAACTAATCGATTCACAGGGAGGTGAAGAATAAAATGTCCGGTAGCCAAAGATTTACTTATCTGTTCAATAAATACCAGAAGGGGACCTGCTCTGAAACTGAAGCTAAGGAATTGATGGATTTCCTTGAGGATCCTACAAACGATCAATTAATTAAAACAGATGCATATAATTTTTGGAATACCTTATCTGATAACATTGAAAATGATTCGCTGGATGGTATGCTGCTTGAGCTCCACAAGAGGATTCGGAAATATGACAAGGAAACAAATAAACATAGATTTAAAAATAACAGATTTACGAATTTCTTATTAAAAACTGCTGCTGTCCTCACAATACCATTGATTTTATACTCCGGGTATCTTACGTTTACAGGAGAAGGATGGAAAAATTATGCATCTAAGATTGCAATTCATACAGTGCATGTTCCTGCAGGGGTTCGCACTGATTTTATTTTATCTGATGGTTCTCATATCTGGCTTAATTCAGGTTCTGTCTTTAAATATCCCGATCAGTTCAATGGGAAGCTTAGGGAAGTTGAACTGATTGGAGAAGGTTATTTCGATATTGCCAAGGATCCTGACCACCCTTTTATAGTTAAAAGCGGAGTGTTGAATGTGGAAGTTAAAGGTACTGCATTCGATGTCATTAGTTATCCGGAGGATACCGAGGTTGATGTGATAGTTGAATCAGGCCTGGTGAACCTATTCACCGGCCAATACGAGGGAAGGAAGCACCTGGCAGCATTAAACCCTGGTGAAAGAATGACATATAATAAAAACGGGTATTCTGCATCTGTCACTCAGGTTGATGCTGCAAAGTATACCGTTTGGAAGAACGGAATTCTGGTATTCAGGGATGACCCAATGTCAGAAGTCGTAAAAAGACTTAGCCACAAGTTTAATGTTGATATTGAACTGCAAAGCCCTGGTATAGCTGAATATGTTTATACTGCTACATTCGTTGACGAATCTTTATTTCAGATTCTCGATCTGTTAAAGATTTCTGCTCCCCTGGATTATACTTTCATTGAACAGAAAAAAATGAACGATAATTCTTTTTCAAGGTCAAAAGTTGTCATTTCAACAATAAAAAATCAGCCTATGAAGAACAGATAATCCTTAAAAAATCAGGAAGATGTTGCCGCATCTCCCTGAAATTTAATGGCTTCCAATTAGAGTAAACTGAAAAGTCCAAGTTAATTTGAAATTAAACTAACCACTCCAAAGTTATGGATTTAATTAATGGAAAAACCTTGATTTCAGCTAAAAAAAGCTGGATCAGAAAAACAATCAAAGTTATGCGATTAACAGTTATTTTATTAATTACTAGTGTAGCTCAGCTATTGGCTGTTAACTCATATTCCCAAGGTGTTAAAATGACCCTGGATTGTACAAATCAGCCTGTTAAAGAGGTGCTGAAACTGATAGAAAATCAATCTGAATTTCTATTTCTGTACAACAGTAAAATTGTTGACGTGGAACGTAAGGTAAACATCCATGTTAAAGATCAGGGAATAGAAACTGTAATGAACCTGCTTTTTTCCGGTTCAGGGATAACACATAAATTAATCGACAGGCAAATAGTCCTTTCCCCGGCGGTCTTCCCCGAAAATGAATTGCAGCAACAGGAAAAGAAGATTACAGGTAGAGTTATCGATCAGGAGGGTGCGTCACTGCCCGGAGTGTCTGTGGTTGTCAAAGGCACAAGCCTTGGAACCTTAACAGATACTGACGGTGCTTTTTCGATGACGGTACCCGCAAATGCGAAAACCTTGTCTTTTACCTTTGTTGGAATGGCTGCGATTGATATGGAAATTGGCAATCAGACAGTTTTTAATGTTTCAATGACTGCAAGTTCGATTGGACTTGATGAAGTTGTTGTAATCGGATATGGATCGGTAAAAAAGAGTTCACTTACAGCTGCTGTTGCGACACTCAAAAATGAAAAGCTTAATCAGATTGCAGTAGGCAGAGCGGATCTTGCAATAGTTGGTCAGCTTCCGGGAATAAGCATTAAACAAACATCGACGAGACCAGGAGATGCGCCTGTTGTTCGAATCAGGGGCACAAGTTCAATAACCGGCCTCAATGATCCGCTTTATGTCGTTGATGGCGTACCTATAATTGGCGATTTAAATAGTATTAACTCAGGCGATATAGAATCGATCGAGGTTCTCAAAGATGCATCATCTGCAGCTATTTATGGTTCACGGGCAGCAGCCGGAGTTGTCCTGATAACAACCAAGAGGGGTACAGGCCTCAAACCTTCTTTTAATATTAACAGTTATGTAGGTCTGCGAACACCGACTAATCTTGTCGATGATTATCACAACGCAAGGGAATCCTTCGACTATGCAGTAAAAGTGAGCGATTCAAACTGGCAGCTGGCTGGCGGTGATCCAAATATTCCAATATGGAGCAGACCACTTCAATACCGGCCAGACAGCCTCTATATAAACCTTGCCGATACAGACTGGCAAAAGGAGCTTCTGAAAAATGCCCTGATGCAGAACCATGAAGTGTCTTCCACCGGAGGAACTGAAAGAATAAAATATTATATATCCGCCAATTACATGGATGAGCAAAGCACATATATCGTCGGGGAATATAAGCGTTATTCAGCACGAACAAATGTAGACGCAAAGATAAATGATAAACTTGATCTGGGAATTACTTTCAGCCCGGCTTATTCAGTGCAAAGAAGAACCACGGCTGTGATGGGTGATATGACAAAATATCCTTCCTATATTCCTGTATTTCTGCCCGACGGAAGGATCGCAAAAGACGGATCTCATTATGCTGGAACACTCGACTTCTTTACAAATCCATATATTAAAGGTAAAAATCCCGTTGCCCAGTCCTTGGGAACCAAGGATATGTATTACAGATTCAATGGATTCGGGAACATTTTCCTGAATTATGAAATAATAAAAAATCTGAAATTCAGAACATCAATCGCATTTGATTATCAAACGGTCAAAAATCCTTATTTTGTGACAACTTTCGCTAACAAAGATTCAAAAACAGAAGCAAATTTTGATTATGGTGAAAATCTGAACAGTCTGAATGAAAATTTGCTGAGCTATAGCAAAACATTCAATCAACATTCAGTTGATGTTCTTGCCGGCAGTACTTTCCAGAAAAACAAGAGCTTTTTGCTCAACATGACAGTACCGACGGGATCAATTCCAAATGACAAAATTGAAACTTTGAATGCCGGTATTGTCAATGGAGGCTCAACATTTGAAAGTGAATGGGGCCTGGTCTCTTTTTTTGGAAGAGTCAATTACGGATTTGCAGATAAATACCTCCTGTCGCTTTCATACCGGAAAGACGGAAGCTCCAGATTTGGCGAAGACAGGAAATGGGGATCCTTTCCTGCCGCCTCAATAGCCTGGAGAGTCAACAACGAAAGTTTTTTAAAGGACCAGGAGATTGTAAGCAATTTGAAATTAAGGCTAAGTTACGGTCTGACTGGCCGCACCCCTGTTGGTTTATATGACCAGTTCCCGAGAATTCAGAATTTCAACTATACTTTGGGAAGTGGCAATGGAGTAAAAGTAGGAGGGGCGACGCAGGGTACATTCGGCAACTCAGAACTGGGCTGGGAAAAAACCAAAGAATTCAATTTTGGATTAGATCTGGGAATATACAGAAACAGGGTTACTCTTGAAACAGATCTCTATTACAGATTAACTACCGATCTTTTATTGAATAACCCTATCCCTGGCATCACTGGATTCGTATCAACCACAACCAACCTGGGGAAAGTGAGTAACAAGGGTGTTGAATTGGCATTAAACTCAAAAAACCTTATCGGAGCCTTCTCATGGGAAACGAGAATAAACTATACCAAAAATATCAATGAAGTTGTTGGTTTAGGCGGGTTATCAAGTCTGCCACTGGCAACTTCAAAAAAAGGTATGTGGTTTCTTACAGAAGTCGGCAGGCCAATCGGACTTTTCTACGGCTATAAGCAAACCGGAGTTTGGCAGAGCCAGGCCGAATTGGATGCCAATCCTCATTTTGCCGGTTCTATTCCCGGTAGTATCAGGGTGGCAGATATAAACAATGACGATGTTATTGACCAGAATGACAGAACAATCCTGGGAAGCTATATGCCCGACTTTGAATTTGGTATAACAAATAATCTGAGCTATAAGAATTTTGATCTATCCGTTCTGGTCAATGGTGTGATCGGATTTGATGTTTGGAACATGGAACTATCCTACTACAGGGAAAATAGGAGTTATGTCACCGATACCCAATGGTATTCAGAAGCAGACCCTGGTAATGGATGGACTCCTTCTAACCGCGAAGGCATCGATCCGCGAGATACTGATTTTTATATTGAAGATGGTTCTTACTGGAGTATAAGAAATCTGACATTAGGATATACCATGGACAAAGACATCATCGGTAAGATCTTTAACAGTGCAAGAATTTATGTTTCCGCCCAGAATCTGTACGTCCACCTAAAGAAAGGATTTCATGCTTATAACCCGGAAGGTTTGACAGATTACGAATCGGAGGCTACAAGGCCCGGAGTGAATTTTGGATCAGAACCATTGAACAGGACATTAACTTTGGGTATAAGCATTGGTTTTTAATCAATTAAAACTCTTATAATCCTACGAGATATGAAGAATTTAGCATTACTTATCATAATAGTTTTTCTCGCATCATGCGAAAAACTGATCAATCTGACCCCTGTTTCTGAGTTAAACAGTACAAATTACTATCAAACTGCCACAGATTTCAACAATGCCCTGATAGCAGCTTATGATGCCTTACAGGAAAAGAATTCAATCGATTTTGTAATGAATGAGATCAGGTCCGACAATGGGACTGAAATGAAATATCAGTACGAAAAGGATCTGGATAATTTCACTGTCAGCGCAACCAATGAATTAATTTCAAAATTCTGGAAAATAGCTTATAAGGGAATCTTCAGAACTAATGTGATCTTGGAGAAAATTGAACAGGCTGACATTGATGCTACTCAGAAAAAGCTCATCGCCGGGCAGGCAAAATTTATCAGAGCTTACATTTATTTTGATCTTGTTCGTTATTTTGGAGATGTTCCGCTTGTAACGAAAGAATTAAAGCTGAGTGAATCATATTCAGTTAAAAGAAGTCCCGTCAGTGATGTTTATGCATTGATCGAAGCAGATCTGAAGGATGCTGCGTCGGCATTACCATCACTATATACCGGAAATGATATCGGACGTATAACAAAAGGAGCTTCAAATGCTATGCTGGCAAAAGTTTACCTTACTCAAAAAAGGTATGCCGAATCAAAATCTTTGCTTGAATCAGTTATGGGTGACACACAGGCGGGATACCAGCTGTTGCCATCATTCAGCAATGTGTTCTCTGCCAGTAACCAGAATAATAAGGAGATAATCTTTGCCATTCAATATAGTAATGGCACAGGGGATGGCAATACTTTTATGAATGATTTTGGACCGGGGACAATAGGTTCTGATGTATGTCCCGGAGTAGGTTCTGAA
Organism: Bacteroidales bacterium; assembly: GCA_035299385.1. Taxonomy (GTDB): domain Bacteria; phylum Bacteroidota; class Bacteroidia; order Bacteroidales; family VadinHA17; genus LD21. The sequence continues at coordinate 8,060 of DATGWQ010000158.1, forward strand.
CATAATCATCCAACTGTTGATCTTATAAGAGCTTATATTGCGGGAGATACAAGGAAAGCAGTCACTTTAAAAGAATATATCGTCAATCCTGCAACCCACGACACGGTGAACGGGCCGTATAATCGCAAATTCCTTGCTAATCAGCTTATGAATGATTCAGGTCTTGACTGGCCGGTCATAAGGTATGCCGATGTTATACTGATGTATGCCGAAGTATTAAACGAACTTAATGATCTGCCGGGGGCAATTGTTCAGATTAATAAGATACGTGAAAGAGCCTTTGGGAACCAGTTGAACAATTATAGCTCTGCTTCTATTCCGACAAAGGAAGTGTTCAGAGATAAAGTATTGAATGAAAGAAGGCTGGAGCTTGCGTTTGAAAATCACCGGTGGTTTGATCTTATCAGGACAGGAAAGGCAAATGATTTCCTTCAGACGGAGAACAGACTTGCAGACTGGAAAACAGGGACAATATACCTGTCATTGGCCGTGAAGATGGAATCATACGAGGCCTTATATCCGATCCCGCTTGACGAGATTGAGATAAGCGGAGGTACCCTTACCCAGAATGAAGGCTATTGAATACCTGAATCACACTTTTAGATAAAAACCATAAGCCTAACCAACCCATTTATATTATGGACTTGCAAAGAATAAAAAGGTTTGTCTCACACGGGACGACCTGCAAAAACTTCCTGGTAGTGCAATTAATCATTGCACTATTGATCATGAACATTCCCTCAACTTTGGCATTGGATACTCTTCAACAGAAGACAATTACCGGTAAGGTTGTTGATCAAAACAACATTCCTCTTCCCGGAGTATCCATTGCTGTAAAAGGCACGACAGTCGGGAGTGTAACGGACAACAATGGGGACTTCTCGCTCTCAGTACCTGAGAACGCAAAAACATTATCTTTCTCTTTTGTAGGCATGCTTACAAAAGATGTTGAAATCGGTAATCAATCAGTACTTAGAATTTCAATGGAGGAAGGTGCAGTTGGATTAGATGAGGTGATCGTTATTGGTTATGGAAGCGTTAAAAAGTCTCATCTTACAGGTGCAATTTCAAAAGTGACCAATGAAGGGCTGGAGCAGATTCCTGCATCCAGACCGGAAGAAGCTCTAGTCGGAAAAGTTTCCGGGGTTAATATTCAAATGGCAGATGCAAGTGCTGGCGGCACTCCGACTATCCGTGTACGAGGTATTGGGTCAATTACTGCGGACGCCTCTCCGCTCATAGTCATGGATGGAGTAGTTGTATCTGCAGATTACCTTACCACGATTGACATGAATGATGTGGAATCAATTGAGGTCCTGAAGGATGCAGCTTCAGCAGCAATCTATGGCTCCAGAGGGGGTAATGGTGTAATAATGATTACCACTAAGAAAGGGAAGGAAGGGAAAGCAACATTTTCCTTAAATGCATATAAGGGAATAAAATATACTTTCCCGAAGCGCAGGTATGAACCTTTTGCAACAGTGAGTCAATGGAAAGATTATATCCTTCAGAATAATGAGGGAAACCTTACAGACCAGATGAGGTACATGGAACTGCTCCAGACAGATACCAGGTGGACGGATGAGTTTTTCAAGAATGGCGCAGTCGAAAATTATTCTCTGAGCGCACGTGGCGGAAATGAAAAAACGAAATATTCAATTTCAACAAACTATCTCAGGGATGAAGGTGTGCTGCTGACCGACTATTTTAAAAAAATGAGCCTTCGTCTTAACCTGAGCACTCAACCAAACAAGGTTATAGAATTTGGAGGGTCGATAAGTCCTTCATACTCAAACCAGCGGAAATTTCCGGGTGGTCTGGAGGCAGTATTGCGTTGTGCACCCTGGCTGCCTACTTATCATGATGCGAATACGATTCAATATGTTAACAGATCCAAATATCCCACTGTCGCAATTGGTGATTATGCAATGGAACGTCATTTTGACGGATACATTCTCCCCGGAAACACAGCAGGAACAACGATCAGTACCTCCAGCAGTGTCAGTCCCCTGGCACGTGTTCTGGAAGTGGAGAATCATGAGTATAATTTAAATCTCTTCTCAAATATTTATTTAAGGTTAAATATTCTTGACGGGCTTAATTTTACTACTTCTGCATCAGCTTCTTATCAAAACTCACAGGAAACAGGCTGGCAGGGAGAAAAATCAGATACAAAAGGGCCATCAGGTATTAAGTCATCTTACAATACCGATCTCCTGGTTCATCTTACTAGCGAAAATATCTTTTCTTTTAATAAGATATTTGGCAAAAGCGATATTAATGCAATTGCCGGTTTTTCGGCAGAGAGATGGGATGCGACTACTTCCGGTATTACAGGGACGGGGTTCTCGTTTGATTACATTCGGACACTTAATGCCGCATCAACGATTTCAGGCGCCAGTACAAATATCTATAAGGAATCTCTTCTTGCTTTAATCAGCAGGTTTAATTATGCTTACGATAACAAATTCCTGTTGTCACTCAGCGCAAGGTATGATGGCAGTTCACGGTTTGGTGCTGACAACAAATTCGGATTCTTCCCTGCTGCCTCGGTCGGCTATGTAATTTCTCAGGAAGATTTTATGAAAAACATCAGCTGGATATCCAATTTAAAAGCAAGGGTAAGTTATGGTGTAACTGGAAATAACAAGGGCATAGGTTATTACAGTTCCCTGGCGCTGTTACAATCAACAACATCAATTATCAATGGAAATAAATTGTCCGGATTCAATCCTGTAAATATTGCAAATCCGGAATTAAGGTGGGAAAAATCCGTCGAGATCGGCCCTGGCATTGACATTGGTTTCCTTGCAAATAAATATTCATTATCCGTTGATTATTATAGCCGTAGGAGCAAAGACCTTCTGCTTGATCAACCTATCTCTTCCATGACAGGATTTGATGTTGCAACTGTAAATATCGGGGAGGTGAAGAATTCAGGTATAGAGATCGAACTGGGAGCGAAACTGATTTCAACCCAAAACATGAACTGGTCTGTAAATATCAACCTTTCGCATAACAAAAATGAACTTGTCGATTTTGCAGGAGCCAGTGGCCTGATATCTTATATAGATCCTAAACGCCCGGCCGAGTACATAGCTCTTGAAGGTCATCCAATCTCATCATTCTATGGGTATACATATGTCAAAGACATTCCTCTTGAGTTTCTGAATGATCCGTTTGCTGAAGTGAACTCAAAAGGTCAGTCAGTTTATGTAGAGGACATTAATGGCGATGGCGTTATTACCCCCGATGACAGGAAAATTCTTGGATCGCCCTATCCTAAAATTGTGTGGGGATTCAATAATTCACTCAATTTTAAAAATTTTGATTTGAGCTTTACTGTTCAGGGTTCTCATGGCGGGAAAGTGCTTAATCTTGATCCACAATACTTTGAAAAACATTTTGATGCAGGAAACGCCTACATTGGCACCTTTGCTGATAAAGATCTGGTTCAACCCCGTATAATGACAAATCTTTGCGTCCAGAGCTCTGCATTTGTTGCCTTGAGATCAATCAACCTGGGATACAGGCTTCCCGCAAAATACTCAAATAAAGTGGGAATAGCCATGGCTCGTTTGTATGTTTCAGGCCAGAATCTAATCTATTTACTTGCAGATGATTATACGAGTTTTAATCCCGAAGGTATAACAAATTCATCGAGCCCGCTTCGTGGGGGGTATCAGATCGGTGCTGCACCAATCCCAATGGCTGTGACTGTAGGTATGAACGTTGAATTTTAACAAAAAAATAATCCCCATGAAAAACTATATATTAAAAATCTTTCTGTTTGGAACCATACTGTCGCTGGTTTCCTGTGAGGATTTCCTGAGTCCTCAACCAGAATCTGAAATCAGCAGCTCAAACTTCTACAGGGACGATAAGGAAGTGGAATCAGGTATCATAGCAATCTATGATGGAATGCAAAACTATATTCAGACTGAATGGCCAATAGCAGAAATGCGTTCGGATAACACACATACCAGAGCTCAACGGAGTGAAGGTGAATGGAGGGAATTTGAAACGATGAATGTTCAGGTCATTAATTCAACGGTATCAAAATATTGGCTCGACAACTATAATGTCATCTTCAGAGCAAATACTGTAATTGCCAATCTAAACAATGTGACAACAGAGTCCTTAAAGGCACAATTTGAAGGAGAGGCTAAATTTGCCAGGGCTTTAAGTCATTTTAACCTGGTAAGGGCATTTGGAGATGTTCCTGTTATAGATAAGGTCATAAAATACTCCGATGTAGACTATTTTAACAGGGATCCTCAATCAGAAGTGTATGATCTTATTGTCTCAGATCTTAAAACTGCTGCTGCAACCCTGCCGACACGTTCCAATATGGCTTTTGGCAGAGCAACAAAAGGTGCAGCCCAGGCCATCCTGGCGAAAGTATACCTTACACTTAAGGATTATCCCAGCGCTAAAACACTTCTGGATGAAATTATTTCAAGTGGGGACTACGCGCTGTTGCCCAAATACAATGACGTTTTCTATAAGGAAAGGAATAATGAAATAATCTTTGCTGTTCAGTATATCCTGAATGATACAAAGGACAGCCAGAACTTTTCTTACCAGTGGACTGAAAACGGATTGAACTATCCCACAACTGACCTTATGAATACTGTTGCTGCCGGAGATCTCAGAAGATCTACCCTGTTCTTCTGGAATCCACTTGCAGGTGCAACCGGAGACTGGGAAAATGGCAAATTCCGCCCGAGTACTTTATCTCAAACGCAGGGTAATGACTGGATAGTAACAAGGTATGCTGATGTGCTTCTGATGCATGCTGAAGCTATTTTGGGTAACAATTCAAGCACTACTGATGCTGCAGCTCTCTCATCATTCAATGCAATCAGGACGAGGGCAGGCATACCCACTGTCACGACATTGACAAAAGATTTGCTTCTCAGTGAGAGAAGAATAGAACTGTGTTTTGAAAACAACAGGCTGTATGATTTAATAAGGTTTGGGAAAGCCGAATCTGTTTTGGCTGCATTTTCTCTGACTCCGGAACCGGGTTTTACCTTTGAGGCTACGGCCCTCCTCTTGCCAATTCCGCAAAGAGAAAGAAATATTTATAAAGAACTGGGACAAAATCCTGGTTATTAATACTATTCTTCTGAATTAATATATATCAACAATAATATTTATAAAAATGAATATGAATTCTAGACGTAATTTCATTAAAACGGCTGCTATTGGAACCGCCGGCTTAACAATTGGATTAAATACCTTTTGTTCATCAAAGGGCGCAGCAACATTTGGTCCGAACGACAAAATCAGAGTTGGATTTATTGGAATCGGCAACAGGGGCTCACAACTATTAGCGCTTTTCATGCAAAATCCCGATTGTGAAATAGCTGCATTCTGTGATACATATAAACCATACATGCTAAGGGACCGGAGCAAAGTGGATCCTCGTTTTTTGAGCGACAGGGCTGGCCAGGTACCAACTATGGGTGAGAAATTTTCGAATACTCCGGTTTATTATGACGACTATCGCAAACTGCTGGCCGATAAAACTATAGATGCGGTTGTTATTGCCACACCGGACCATTGGCATGCAATTCAAACAATCGATGCAATCAAAGCAGGCAAGGATGTTTATTGTGAAAAACCATTAACCGCAACAATCAGCGAAGGACGGGCAATGGTAAATGCACAAAAGGCCAGCAATCGTGTTGTTGCTGTGGGGCTCAACAGACGAGGGAATGAGGTCTATCAGAAACTGTCGAAGGAAATATCAAAGATTGGAAAAATATCTGTTGCACGTGCTGCCCGCATTAGCAATATGTTTCCCAATGGAATCGGCAAGCTTCAGCCGGAACAGCCACCAAAAGATTTTAACTGGGACATGTGGCTGGGTCCGAGGGCCTTCAGGCCTTACCAATATAATATAGCGCCTTACATGTTCAGGTGGTGGGGCGATTATTCAAGCCAGATGGGTAACTGGGGGGTTCATTATATGGACGCCATCCGGTGGATGATGGGAGAAGTTGCTCCTGTTGCCATAAGTGCTCATGGGGGCAAATATGTTCTTGATCACGATGGTGATATTCCCGACACAATGCAGGTCACCTTTGAGTTTGCATCCAAAGCTCTGATCTCTTTTGGTATTTATGAAGCCAGCAGCGGCGAAAAATCATTCTTCCCTTATGGAGAAATTGAACTCAGGGGAACAAAAGGGACTGCTTATGCCAGCCAGGACGGGTATCGTATTATTCCTGCAACAAAAGGCCAGTTCCAGAATTGGAATGAAATGATTACCGCTGAAGATTTTAATGTTCCGACTCAGGATCTTACAGACGGGAGTAATGCATATGCAACCGGTACACTGGTGCGTAACTTTCTTGACTGCATTAAGTCAAGGAAGACGCCATTGTGTCCGCTGGAGGAGGGCCATCGTTCCACATCCTTTGCCCACCTTGCAAATATAGCTTTGAAAGTCGGACAAAGACTGGAATGGGATCAGGTGAACGAGAGATTCACAAACTCTGAGAAGGCTAATGAGTTCCTGAGCTATGAGTACAGGAAACCATGGAAACTTGCATGATCAGGAATTGAGATGGAACAATCACGACGAAATTTCATCCGAACAGCTTCTGCCGCAACTGCAGGAGTTGTTCTTTCTCCAAATCTTCTGACACATGGTAAAATTCAGGATATTTCGCCAAATCCAATCAGTGTATTTACAAAATGCCTGCAGTTTCTTGATTATGATCAGCTTGGCGAGACGCTTGCAAATGTCGGCTTTTTGAATGCTGAGCTATCAGTCAGAAAGGGAGGGCATGTACTGCCTGAAAATGTAAAAAATGATCTTCCAAAAGCGGTAAAATCACTCCGGAAGTCAGGGATCAGTGTTCCTTTGATGGTCACCGACATCACTGGTGTTGACTCACCTGAAGCTGAGTTGGTTATCCGTACTGCATCAGAGATGGGAATAAGATACTACAGGATGGGTTATCTGAAGTATGAGCCCGCAATATCTGTGACCGAGAACATTCAGGTCCACAGGAGGGCGTTGGATAAGCTTGAAAAGCTCAATCGAAAGTACAGGATTACCGGGTGTTATCAAAATCATTCCGGTACAAATATAGGTGGCCCTGTATGGGATCTTTACATGCTCGTCAAAGGATTTGACCCTGAGTTCACAACCGTTCAATACGACATAAGGCATGCTGTATGTGAAGGTGGTGTCTCCTGGCCTTTAGGAATGCAACTTCTTTCACCATGGATCAAAACAACTGCCATCAAGGATTTCTACTGGAAGAAAGGGCCTGATGGTAAATGGAAAATCACAAACGTGCCTTTGGGCGAGGGGATGGTAGATTTTGATGCATACATTGAAGAATACAAAAAACAAGGAATTTCAGGACCAGTTACGATCCATTATGAGTACGATCTTGGTGGGGCGCAATCAGGAATGAAAAATCCGACAATGAGCAGGGAAAAGATTTCGGAATTCATGAAGACAGATCTGAACTGGTTAAGGAATAAATTTAAAGAACACGGATTAGTTGGTTTATACAGTTAGGTAGTTTTTAGGTTAAATTGGTTAGTCAAGAATGGTGGAAAGAAGGTGATACGCAGGGATTCTTTCCCTGCACCACCTTCCCACTATTCTTATTTTAACCGGTTTTTAAAGCATAGTCATATGGTTACACGAAGAGATTTTATTAAGACGACTGCACTTGCAGGTACTGCTGCTTCAATGAGTTCTCTCACAAATCTGTCCGATCAGGTAAATAATGGTGAGGAAACTAAAAACGGAATGAAATTCCGCCGTTTCGGTCGTACCGAGCTTATGCTCTCTGAGATAGGCCTTGGTTGTGCATCAGGTCTACGCTCACAACAGTTGGGAGAAGTTTTGTTCAATCGCTGGAGAGAGCAGCTACCGGTCATAGTTGACACTCTGATTGACCGGGGCGGAAATGTTTTTGCCACAAGTTCTGGTTATCATGACACTGAAGAGATCCTTGGTAATTCACTCAAAGGGAAAAGAAGTAAAGCATTTATATTCACCAGCGCTGAGCCCAAGGAGGATTATAAAGGTGTTATCGCCAGCTGCGAGAGGAGCCTCACCCGCTTCAAAACGGACCATATCGACGGGTATTTCTGTCATAATGGATGGAGCGATGGATTCCAGGAAGCCTGTGCAAAGCTTAAGGAACAGGGAAAAATTCGGTTTATTGGTCAGAGCTGCCATGTGCCAGGAAAGCATGTAGAAAAAATTCAGCAGAATGTTGTGGATTTTATTTTTCAGCCATATAACTACATGAGCCTGGCCAAATGGACCGAAAAAATTGACACTCCGGGTATAGAGGAGCTCTTTACTTTAGCCAAAAATAAAGATATCGGGGTGCTGGTAATGAAACCTATGAGCGGACATTATATTCCAAATTGGGCAAAACAAACCACCGATCCCATGGTTCAAACTTTCCTGAAAGACCTTCATGGTTTTGGAACCAAAAATCTATACCAGGCATTTCTCCTCTGGGTGCTTCAGAATAACAAGGTAACAACTGCTGTCGTAGGCATGAACGAACCTGAAGATGTCATTAGCAATTGCGATGCCATTAATGCCAAATTCACATCGATGCATCAGCAACTTATGGAGAGGTACTCCGCATTGGCCACCAATGACTATTGCCGCCTGTGCGAGACCTGCCTGCCTTCATGTCCAAAAGAAATTCCTATCCCCGATATTCAACGCTTCAGGATGTACTATAAAAATTATGGACACCTTCTTGATGCCAGGGAATATTATTCAGCCATCAGTCCGGCCCGTTGCGCATCAGTATGTAATGGATGCGGAGCATGCGAATCAGCCTGCCCGAATGGCGTATCAATTATGAAGAATCTGCGGGATGCACATAAATTACTCGCATAAATAAAATTTCAGGTATTTAATTGTTCAAATAAAATTTGTCATTATGGTTTCCAGGAGAAAATTTTTAAAAACAACTTCAATAGCCTGTGCAGGAACACTTTCGGGTTTAGCTGCAGTCTCAGTGCCATATGCATGCAAGTCAAAAAAACCTTTTACTATTCAATCGGTTGGTTCCAATTTTGAACGGGAACCATTAATCAGGCCTTTTGGATTCAAAGGCGGCTTCATGACCGAGATATGGCAGTCTGCCAATGCATTGCAATCAGTTTCCGGAATTAAAAAAGTGGGACTCTGCACCCAGAATGTTCTGTGGTCAGATGCAACTGTTTTTGCCGGATTTACAGAGGCTGGCGGAAATGCCTTGATGTACGCATTGTCCGAATATTCCATACAGCTTTTAAAAGGCAGATCATTTAACGATCCTGTGGAATTGCTGGATTCGATTTTTGATGAGGTTTATGAATACGGGAAAAAAATTACGGGTAAACCTGACCTCAGAAAGACGTTCGCGCTGAATGCACTGGTCGGAGTTGACAATGCTGCATGGATGCTTTATGCAGCTGAAAATGGCATTTCGAATTTTGATGACCTTATTCCACCAAAATATCAGCCTGCTTTATCAAAACATAATAAAATAGTTGCAAGTATACCTCTTATGGCCTATTCAATTCCTGTCCCGGAAATTGTTCAGGCTGTTGAGTCGGGCTATTTTTTCATGAAAATAAAGATTGGACAGCCGGGTACCCAGGCTCAAATGCTTGAAAAGGACAAAGAAAGGCTTTCGGCAATACACGCAGCAATAGGCAATTACAGAACACCTCATACTGAAACCGGGAAATTACCTTACTATTTTGATGCGAACGGGAGATATGAAAATAAAGAAACCCTTCTGAAACTTATTGAACATTCCAGGAAGATTGGAGCTTTTGATCAGATAGCAATCATTGAAGAACCATTTCCTGAGGAAGCTGAAATTGACGTAACAGATATTCCCGTGCGCCTTGCTGCGGATGAAAGCGCGCACACAGACAAGGACGCAATAACCAGGATTGAAATGGGCTATAAGGCAATCGCCCTGAAAGCCATTGCAAAAACCATGAGCATGACCATGAAAATAGCCAATGCGGCCAAGGAACGCAATGTACCCTGTTTTTGTGCTGACCTTACAGTCAACCCGATACTGGTCGACTGGAATAAAAATGTGGCAGCACGACTCGATCCTTTTCCCGGGTTAGGCACAGGCCTGCTTGAAACGAATGGTCATCAGAATTATAAGAATTGGTCCGTAATGGAAAGCTACCATCCATTTAAAGATGCTAACTGGAGAAAAACCCAGAATGGCGTCTTTGATCTGAATAAGGATTATTATGAGAAGAGCGGCGGTATTCTTGTTGATTCAAATCATTATATGGAACTGGTCAAGATATAGGAATATTAGTTACTTCTTCTTACTGACTTCTGCTTAACAGAAACATAAAATATGAAGAAACCAGCATTTCTGCTCTTACTGGTTATTGGGAACATTCAGCATATAGAATCCCAGGAAGTGCTGTTTCCCGAAAGGATAATGATGACTATTCCAGGAAACCCCGCTACCACAAGAGCTGTTTCCTGGTTAACAGCTTATGCAGATACCATCAGTCTTGGAGAGATAGTCATTTCAGACGCAGCACCGGACCTGGAAGAAAAGAAGGTGACAATTCCAGGAACTTGCAAACCATGGGAAGATGGTAACCTCAAAAACATGGGACATAAGGTCATTTTTGAAAATCTTAAGCCTGAAACGAAATACTCCTACAGGGTCGGGAATCCCAATAGTTGGAGCGAATGGTTCCAATTTGAAACATCTTCCGAAAAGGCAGAACCTTTTTCATTCCTTTACTTTGGAGATATTCAGAATAAAATCAAATCCTATGGTTCCAGAATCTTAAGACAGGCATATTCACATTTTCCTGAAGCAGATTTCATGTTATTTGTGGGCGACCTTGTACGAGTAAGCTCTGAAGAATACTGGAAAGAATATTTTTATGCAAGTGGATGGATTTTAGGAATGTTACCCAGTCTTCCATCACCTGGCAATCATGAGTATGATGAACAGGAGAATGGGCCTCGCACTTTTTCAAAACACTGGAATCAGATTTTCACAATGCCCTCGAACGAGCCTTCAGCCAAGTACAGAAATCGTAATTATTATATAGATTATCAGGGTGTCAGGTTCATTTCACTCGATTCGCCTGCCTTCGAGGGAAACAGTGAAGATGATGAAATGGTCTTTGGGTGGCTCGAACATTCTCTCACAGAGAATCCCAACCGCTGGGCTATTGTCTTTACTCATTATCCTATCTATTCATGCAAGCAGGGTGTTGACAATAAACGATACCGCGAGAGGGCAAAAATCATCCTGGAAAAATATGGTGTAGACTTGGTCTTACAAGGTCATGATCATACATATTGCCGTGGCCAATACCTGTCTTCATCCGGAATTGACGTACCAAACCATCCAATGTACATAGTCTCAGTGGCAGGCCAGAAAATGTATGGACTGAATGCAAGTTTATTAAGCGACCGTGTTGCATCAAACACCCAGCTATATCAGTACATAAATATCAAAGGCAATGAACTTAGTTATAAATCCTTCACAGCTACCGGGGAGTTGTACGATGAATTTATGATGAAAAAAAGAAAAAACGGAAATGACATAGTTGTACCCCGGAAACTCAGGAAAATTGAACAGAGAACACAGATTCCTGCCGGAGAGGAAACCGAGTACTCCGTTGAAGAAATGCAAAAGTATTATTTAAAGTTTCCTAAAAATTAATCATAGGATTCTAAAATATTATTAACTATTTCAATATTGATATTCATTATGAGATCACTTAAAGGTAAAAATGCCTTTGTTACAGGAACATCCCAGGGGATAGGATATTCGGTTGCAAAGGGCCTGATAGAAGCAGGATGCAATGTTTGCATGCATTATTTCCATTCTGATGAGATGATTTTGAAACTTAAGGAATTCGCAGAAAAGAATAATCAGAAAGCTGTTATTCTTAAAGCCGACCTTACTAATGAACAGAGCGTAAGGAACTGTGTAAGATCCGCAGCTCATATCCTGGAACCTTTTGACATCCTTATTAATAATTCAGGATCGCTGGTCAAACGGAGTTTTGTTGAGAATATAGAACTTGAATACTGGAGAGAGGTAATCGATATTAACATGACAACAATGATGCTCGTGACCAGGGAAATATTGCCTTATCTGAATACTGAAACTGGTTCCAGCATTGTTAACATTTCTTCATTGGCAGGCCGCACCGGGGGACATCCCGGATCACTGGTTTATTCATCCTGCAAAGGTGCGGTATTGACCTGGACAAGATCCCTGGCAAAGGAGCTGGCTGCCAGAAATATCAGGGTTAATGCCGTCGCTCCCGGGTTTATCGAGGGAACTAATTTCCACAAGGTCCATACAACGAGGGAATCTGCAGAAAAGACGATCGCATCCATCCCGCTGGGGAGATCCGGAGACCCTGGTGATGTCGCAAGAGCAGTTGTTTTCCTTGCATCTGAATATGACGGATTTATCACAGGCAGCACACTTGACATTAACGGGGGAGTATACAGTGCATGAAGCAATGAAGTTGACCTGAAATACTTGTAAACAGATTTATACAGATTTATTGAATGATAAAAACTTCTGATGACGGTTCTTATTTAAGCCAGACAAAGCCTCTGAAAATGCGATGGCTGATGATAAGTTTTGCTTTGATGGCAACAATACTTAATTACCTCCATCGACTGTCATTCAATTATCTCGCTGCAAACGATTATCTCAGGGATCTGATTCCGGATGATGCATTTGGGTATATCGCGACAGCCTTTTTTATAGCATACCTTATATCCAATGGTGTTTCAGGCTTTGTCATAGATAAATTAGGTACAAGGCTTGGCTATTCACTATGCATGGCTTTCTGGACTACTGCGGGTATACTCCATGCCCTGGCAAAGTCTCCGTTCCAGTTTGGTATATTCCGTTTCCTTCTGGGTATCGGAGAAGCCGGGAACTGGCCCGCTGCTATTAAGCTTACTAGTGAATGGTTTCCTCCCGAAGAGCGATCAACTGCTTCAGGAATTTTTAACAGCGGCGCGGCTGCCGGTGCAGTAATTGCACCGATTTTGATCTCATGGCTCGGCACAACCTTTGGATGGCAGATCACCTTCGTGGTAATTGGTGTTCTTGGTTACCTGTGGCTGGCCATATTCTGGTTTACATATTATACGCCTGAGAAAACTATCAGGGAAAGCAAAGCGCGCATTGTGCCTCCTGTAAAGCTTTTGAAAAATAAATTTGTCTTAAGCCTTACATTATCCAAAGTATTCATCGATCCGGTATGGTATTTTATTACTTTCTGGATTGGCAGGTATCTGGCTGACACTTACGATTGGGATTTGGCGAAAATAGGGTGGTTTGCCATGTTCCCTTTCATCATTGCTGATTTTGGCAACATTGTGGGAGGAGTGTTTACCCAATTTATTATCAAAAAAGGAGTCCCCATACCAAAGGCCAGGAAAATTGGTGCCGGCATTTTTGGTTCAGTTATGGCATTTTCCTTAATCCTGGGTCCGTTTCTGATTAATGGACCTATATCTGCACTCGTTGTTTTAGCCCTGGCCGGATTTGGATATGCATCGCTGTCCGCCAACATGCTGGCTTTTCCGGCAGACGTAGTTCCACTCAGTGCAACTGCCTCAGTCTGGGGCTTAGCAAGTGTCGGATCAGGACTGGGGGGAGCAATATTTCAATCACTCTCAGGAGTTGCAGTAAAAAATCTGTCAGCTAAATATAGCTATTCAGCAGCATATAACGCGGTTTTTATCGGCTATGGACTTATTGCTCTGACAGGAATAGTAATCCTCCTGTTCATGACCGGACCGCTTATCAGGAATAAGGAATTACAAAAATCTGTTGAATAAATATTTATAATTCAAAAACAAAGATATGTTAAAAACAAAGTTGCTTCATCCCGAGATTTTATCTGTTTTAGGGAGTAACGGCCATGGATCAAGGATTCTTATTGCAGATGGGAATTATCCGTTTACAACCGGGGTACCTGGCACGGCACGCAAAGTATTTCTTAATCTCGCTCCGGGTATGTTTTCTGTTCCTGACGTTTTGAAAATAATCAGTGATGCGGTTCCTGTGGAATCGTGCGTCGTAATGCTTCCTCCGGATGAAACTCCGCAACTGATACATGAGGAATTTATCGGTATTTTGGGAAACAGCATCCCTGTAACAAAAGTCAAGAGATTCGATTTCTATAAGGAGGCCCGTTCAGGAGATACCTGCCTTGTTATTGCTACGGGGGAAATGCGTCGTTTTGCCAATATTCTTATTACTATAGGTGTGGTAAAATTCTAAATAGCAATCCCAAAGCCCTGATGTCAGATTACCCCTCTTTGCTCTGCAGAGAGGAGCCGGCTTTGCAGTCCGAAGCCCGGGCAAGCCTGGTGAGCATGAAATCAGATAAATCTCCCGGGGGAAAACAAAAATGACTAGTATTCTAGTCATTTTTTTGTGAAAATATTTGCGTGACTAGAAAAATAGTCATAGCTTTGATGTGAAGGATTGATGTATGAACTTAAACAATCAGTATAAACCTAATTCCAGAACAATGAAAAGATCGGTATTTCCCTTGCTTTTGACTTTGCTTGTTGCAGCAGCTCTCGGATTTGCTTCATTCAGGAGCCCGGATTCCGGATCCGAAAAGAAATCAAAAACTGCGGGCATATCAGGTACATGGAAACTTGAA
>DATGWQ010000159.1:0-12159 GCA_035299385.1 Bacteroidales bacterium
GCGACCCCCTGATTATGAGTGAGAGAAAACCCTGAAAATCAGATTGTACCACTTTGTATTGGTCTTCATTATCTTTCATTTACATTTTTCAGGTTATACTGATTTTCACCTGTTTTCATAAAACCTGGCGGAATACCTGGCGGATTTTTTGGTCTCGAATTCTATTAAAGTATTCTAAAGCAGACAGGGCCAGGGACAAGAATACAATACATACTTTAAAAGGATTAATTTAAATCCTTATCAAAGCTTTGATTCTTCCACCTTCGGGATAGTGAAATAAAATGTACTGCCTTTACCTAATTCAGATTCCAACCATATTTCTCCGTTATGACGCTCAACTATTCGTTTACAAATTGCAAGTCCAATTCCAATACCATCATAATGTTCTTTAGGCATTAATCGCTGAAATATTTTGAAAATCTTTTCAAAATACTGGGACTCGATACCTATGCCTTCATCTTTAATAGAAAACATATAGTGATCGGGAACTGATGTTGATGAAATATATATTCTTGGGGGTTTTGTACTGAATTTGATGCTATTCTGAATAAGATTTTGAAATAGTTGGGTAAGCTGGGTTTCATCTGCAATCACTACTGGCAAGTCATTAAATTTTATTTCTGCTCTTCTTTCTTTAATAAGGAAAGTAAGATTGCTTAAAACGTTTGATAAAACATGATTAGTGTCAACTTTTCTAAACGGTGTACCTTTAGTATGGACTCGTGAATAAGCCAATAAACCGTTAAGCAGATCATACATCCGTTTTGCACCATCAACTGCAAATTGAATGTACTCAAGTGCGTTATCATCCAGTTTATCCTTATATCGAGTCGAAAGTAATTGCATAAAACTTGTGACCATCCTGAGTGGCTCTTGCAGGTCATGTGAAGCAACGTAAGCAAATTCTGCAAGTTCTTTGTTTGAGACTGTCAACTCATGTAGTAATTCGTTCCTTTCCTTTTCAGCGTTTTTGCGGTCTGTGATGTCGATCATGCTTACAGTGCAAGTTCTATGGTTTTTGTCAACCTGTCCAATCAAATAAACTTGGATTGGCGAATTGTCCTTCCGAAACAGGGTGACCTCGCATGTTTGCTCTTTCTGGCTACTGAAAATTTCCTTAAGAAAGTGATAATAGTGTTGTTTTGTGTTATCTGTTATAAAAGAACCAAACAGATTCTTTATCAAACTCTGGCGTTCTTTGCCAAGCATTTTTGAAGCACTGAGATTCAATCCAATTATTTGCCCCTGTTTTGAAAGATTGAGATACCCGGTTGGTGCAAAATCGTATAATTCAATATATTTATTAAGCGCAACTTCAACTGCAACTTCCAGATTCTCTTTTGCTTCAATCAGTTCAGCATTCTGGATTTCAAGTTCTATCTGATGTACAGCGAGTTCTTGATTGAGTTTCATCACATCAAATTCATTTGAAATCGAATCAATATCCGGATTTTTGGCTTTCAACAATTTTTCAGCTTTTTGGCGAAGCAACTGAGCCTTGGTCAACTTTGGTATTCGTTTCTTCATGGTTTGTACAAATTATGTTCCAGAAGAATTCTGACTGACTCTTTAAGTTCCGCTTCTAATTTCTTCGCTACTGTGATATCGATAAATGTAATAACCAATCCTTCAATCCTTTCATCAAGCGTTCGATAAGGCATTATGCGAACTTTATACCATCTCTTATCGTGTGTCTCTAAATCTCGTTCTTTAAATACCAGGCTTCGTAATACTTCTTTGGCATCGTTAACCATTTCCGGATATTGTAAATCAGAAACCATATCTGTAAAGGGTCTGCCAACATCAGATTGTCTTAATTTAAAAATTTTGGTCATACTATCTGTAAACCTTCTGATATTAAACTTCCTATCAAGAAACAAGGTGGCAATCTCTGTGCTATTAAGAAGGTTTTTCATATCACTACTTGCCTGCATATAATCATTCACCTTGGTCTGTAATTCCAGATTGACTGTTTGCAATTCCTCATTCAGGCTTTGCATTTCTTCTTTTGACGTGGTAAGTTCTTCGTTAGTGGATTGTAGTTCTTCGTTGGTGGATTGGAGCTCCTCGTTTGTGGACTTTAATTCTTCCTGAGAAGTCTGCATTGCTTCACGGGTGTTCTGCAATTCCTGAAGGCAGCGTTGATAGTCATTTTCATGTTCATGATCGTAATTAGTGATATTACCATCCCCGGAATTCGATTTATTGGTAACAATTAACTCAGGGGAATCAACATCGGTAAAGATAATCAGGATTGTATCCTTAAATTCATCCGGCTTTTCAGTAGATTGAACAGTAATATTGACAATTTGTTTTCCCCCGTTTGTACCTACTATAATGTTTCTTAAATAAATAGGTTCATTGGACTTCTTTGCCTTGCCAATTGCACTTAATAATTCATATCGCAATCCCTCACGAGCCATCGAATAGATGTTCAAGTTTGCTTTTCCAGTAGCAGGTTCTAAATATTTGCCTGTTCTGCCCGTAATATACAGAATGTCACCGTCCTTATTTATGAGGACGCTTGCAGGTGAATAACGATGTAGTACTTGTTGCTCGACAAATGTTTGAATATTATGGGATACTTTCACACTTGGACTCTCTTCTTTGACAATCGAATCGGTGCGGAAATAGGAACTTGGTAATTCCATTTTTTCTACTTCAACTGGAGAAATTGATCGTTTAAAAATTTTTAATTTATTATCTATTGGGGAAAACAATTTTTCATTTTGTTGCACTGATTCTGAACTGCCAAGTATCATAATTCCACCTGCTTTGAGACTCGAATAAAATAAATTTATCAGTTTCTTCTGCAAATCAGATTCCATGTAAATCAATATATTTCGGCATAGCAGAATATCCAATTTTGTGAAAGGTGGGTCTTTTATTAAATCATGGGTCGCAAATACCACCAATTCCCGAATAGAATTATTAATTGAGAATGTGGATTCGTTTTTAGTAAAAAATTGGCTTATTCTCTCTGGGGATACATCAGAAATAATATTTGTTCTGAATATACCTTTTCTGGCTTCTATAATAGCATCATCATCAACATCGGTTGCAAAAATCTGCAGCGAAATATTTTTAGTCATCTTTAGTGTGCTCACAGCTTCTTTAAAAACAATGGCAAATGAATATGCCTCTTCACCGGTTGAACAGGCAGTTACCCATACCCTGAAAATGTATCCATTTGGTAATGTGTGAAAGAGAGCAGGAAGAACCTGATCCCTTAACTTATCCCACATTGCCGGATCACGAAAAAAATTGGTGACTCCAATTAATAATTCTTTGAAAAGAATATCCAATTCTATTGGATTCTCCTGTAAATAGCGGACGTAATCAGTAATCTTCAATATTTGATGAACATTCATTCTCCTTTCAATACGCCTGTATAGAGTTGCCTTCTTATACGATGAAAAATCATGTCCAGTTTGTGTATGAAGCAGAATTAGTATTTTTTGGAGACTGCTTATATTTTCATTGTTATTGACATCCATTGAGATAGCAGGACTCTTTTTCAGCAAACTAATAAGTCGTGAAGGTAATTCGTTTGCAGGCGCAATTATATCAATTAAGCCAGTGCTGATAGCACTACCTGGCATACCATCAAATTTTGCTGATTGAGGGTCTTGAACTAAGACTATTCCATTCTTTTCTTTTATTGCTTTAATCCCCTCACTGCCATCAGAACCCATACCTGAAAGTATAATACCTATGCTATTTTCTTCCTTATCACCTGCTAATGAGCGAAAAAATCTGTCGATAGGTAGGCGTAATCCCTTATGCTCGACTGGTATGGACAGATGTAAAGAGCCATTTAATATATCCATACTTTTGTTTGGCGGAATAACATATATGTGGTTTGGAACTACTTCCAGGTTATCTGCAGCCTGAATTACTTTCATTGAAGTTGTACGCTGAAGAATTTCAGGCATCATACCTTTATGGTCAGGGGAAAGATGTTGAATGACAACAAATGACATCCCACTATTTGTGGCCATATTCTCAAAAAACTCTTCCAATGCTTCCACACCGCCAGCCGAAGCACCAATGCCAACAATAGGGAATGAGCCAGACCTGGGATTTAAAGCATCAGCTTGTTCTGAAACTGCTCTTATTTTTGGCTCTTTTTTGATTGTTATTTTTTTCATGATACTTTATGCTAATACGTAAAACACATGCGCCTAACGAAGGTTGACTCTTCATTATTCTTCATAAAGGGATTCAGAAAGGATCAGAGAATCTTTATTTGTCGAACCTTAACAAAAATCCTTACCCTTAAAGTTATAAATTTTAACTGATAAGCTGCATCATGAACATATGTACAATTTGATACTTACTAATTTAGGATAGTTCGATATTGTGATGCAATAATTTGTTGCTTTCACAATATCCTTAGACAAATAGGTTTGCCCTTCTTACTTCCCGTCACCTGGAAGGAAGTCTATTCTTCGCAAATTTTGAAGTTCTCGACCCATTCCTAATCATTTAAATTTAAACTTTTCATTAAACCTTGCGTACTACCTGGCGGATTTATGTTTCTGGAATTCCATTATAGTATAGGAGTATTTATCCCAAATGTAACATTAGGATTAAGACCTGCCAGATAGTGCTCAGTGATAACTACATTGCTATGTCCCAGCATCTGGCTTATTTTCTTCATATCAGTGTTATTCCTATACAATGTGTTGGAATAACAATCCCTGGCTGAACCCAAATTCAATGCTTGTGACAGTTCAAGTTTCTTTCCGATGTCTCTTAGTTTCTGATTTATCTTCTGTCTAATCTTGTGGTTTCTGTTCTTAAAAGAGACCTCGTCGTATCCTTCTTTGAGTAATCCCAAAAGGAACGGACCATTTTTATCACCAACCCTTGTAATTGAATCTTTCAGCTTATCAGTCAAGGGAACGATGATAGGTTTTCGATTGTTTTTTCTAGTATCCTCGGTTTTCTTTCGAGTAAAGAAAATGAAGTCCCCATTTATCTGGCTCCATTTCATCCTGAGTAAGTCGGCGAAGTTTGCACCATTGAACCGGTAGAGCATCACCCATATGTCTCTGGCGAATTTGTGCTCATGGGACTCGAATTCGTTCAAATTGATAACAGATTGTATTTCCGATTCGCTAAGTACTTGTGTAGATGGGAAGTACCCTGAAACTGTAAAACCTCCTGGGCCGAACGGATATTCATATTCTTTTGGAATGACCTTGACATAATGGATGAAGTAATTCAGAATACTTCTCAGGTTTCTCATGTGATGGTCTATCGTAGCTCTTGAGTTATCCTTGTCTATTTCATTCCTTTCAAATCTCCTCAGGAAGCTGACACTAACATCACCAACGGAAACGCCCGGCTTGAAATTTTCAAACCTGTTCCTGGAGTACCTTAATGAATCGGCTGTGGTTGGCTTAATATTCTCCTTATTCTGAATATAGTAATCGAAGAGTTCTGTGAGGAGCAGACTCTTTGGTTTGTCCTTTTCAGTCTCCCAAAACCTCTTTCTGAAGGTTTCCTTATTGAAAGGTTTCAGCTCCGAGAAAATCTTGTTACATTTCGTGATATAACCATTACAAGTATCGAGAAACTGTTGGTCCTCCTTGTCTTTAGCTCTGCCATTAAATAACCTGTTGTAGTTAGTTTCTGTCATCTTCTGGATATTAACATACATAACATCATTCCCATTAACTATCCGAACAGCAAGGTTGTATTTGCCATCCTTAAGTTTACTTCTCTTGTCTAATACTATGTGAAATGTTGCCATAACTGTTTAAATTTAAATTTTTGGCAGTGCAGGAAGGTCTTCCTTCATTGCACCACCGTTTATCACCCATGTATCAATTTGGGTTTTATCAAACAAGGTTCTTGATCCCAGTTTTATGTGAGGGATAGCGTTTTTCATGACTTTTTTATATACATAGCTCTCGGACACATGTATATACTCTGTCAGCTCTTGAACATTTAAAAATCTTTTTTCTTCCATAGACATATAATTTGGATTTTTTGACCCGTTCCACGGGTTGTTATCCTTTATATGCCAATTCTGGATATTTGTTTAATTTTTTTCACTCAGATGGATAAAGATTCATACTTATGGATATGTTATCACTGAATACAGAAGCTATCAAGAAAATGGTCAAGCCAAAACACAAACTTTTTTCATGTGTCGATTTATAATTTCAGGGAATCATATACATCCAATATGTCTCTTTCTCTAAGTCCAAGATATCGCCGGGTTATTGCCGGAGAGCTGTGTGAATACATTTCCATTAAAAGGACCACCGATTCATTGCTGTAATTGTTAAGTCTCAAAACCCGATTACCAAGAGTTTTTCGAAACATATGAGATGACACATTGCTTTCTACTGTAATATCATACTTTCTCATTATTTCTTTTAGCCGGACATTGACATAACTCCTGTCGATGGGTTTAGTTCCGTACCTATTGAGGAAGATGTATTGTGAGGAATCAGTAACACCTATTTTTTCTTTTACTCGCATTAATAATTCCCTTAGATCTGAGTTTATCTTGATTCGTCTAAGTTTTTTTGTCTTCTGCTCTTGTATGCTGAGAATTTCAGTATTTTCGAATTGGATGAACCTTAGCCTCAGAAGGTCTCCAATTCGTAATCCCGTGAAAACTCCGCAGGCAATTAACAGACAAAACTTATACTCTTCATCTCTTTCGAGTCTTGAAATCAGGGATCGGAAATCATCCCAATTCATGGCAGTCGTGGTCGTTCTTTGTCCAGGAAGGCTCATACTATTAATTTTTTAAAAAAGGGGCGCAATGATACGGCAAAAAACTTATACTTGCGGCATTAATAGACAAGAATATAAGTTCAAAATCAGCATATTAGAAGGAGCATTAATTAAAGCTTTGAAAATCAGGTTGACAGGATTAAAGTGAACATTATACTTTTAATAAAAGTATAAGTTGATCAAAATTAAAAATTTATTTCAGCTATCATTTTATGATTGACTATTCCTTTGGGAACTTTCACCCCGACCTTTACCATCAAGAGAATATCTCAGGACAAAGAACCCCTCTCTTACTTTTTTCCCAATTACAACAAGAGCTCCAAAGCATTTTAGAAAATAGCGGGGGGGATTTTGAAAAAAAGAACCATTTTATAAAAGGTATTGTTCAGGGTTAAAATAATCCCTTTTTTATTGATTCAAGGACGATACTATCAGTAATCCTTTGCAATACAACATTTAACTGTTCTATTGTAATTGTCTTATTTCTCAGTCTACTTAATTCTTTTTCGACGATCTTGTGAATCAATTCTGATTGTTCAGGTGTTAATTTTTCTTCATTTTTCATATTAAATTTATTAGTGAGCAATACTTTATAGATTGTGTGTTTGATTAAGTTTGATGAATGCGAAATATATGCTGAAATTCTGTGAAGTGCTTTCTCTGAATCAGTTAGGATCAACTTGTTCACCCTGCTGATATCTGGGGAGGATTAATACCCTCCTTCTAGGTCTTTAGAATTTTACTTCTGTTATTCTAATAAACCCTTCTTCATTAATCTTATAGTGGATCTCGAAATGTTTACACTTGTAGGAATAATTTGGAGAACACATTTTTCTCTTCCAATAGTTCACTCTACTCTGAAACACAATCCCATGAAGATTATACCATTCTTTGGAATCCTCAATAATCTGAAGTTTCTTGATTTGATCGTCCCATATCTCAATGAGACCAAGATCTTTACTAATAAAATTTACTTTTTGTTTCATGATAAATAATTTTAAGTTATTTATCATATAGGGGGTAAAATTCAGGAAGTTTGAAAAAAATGAAACTTTTTTTCATTTTTTCCTCAGCTTATATTATGCACGTTTTGTTCGAATTCCTTTATTGAACTTAAAAGTGCTATATATCAGGAAGATCGCATTATCTTTGCACAAAAAATAAATAAATATGTTCAAATCTGATTTTTCAGATCTACAAAGAAATGGATATAGGATAAGCCAGTTCCGGTTAATCTATTCTCAGGATATGCGTTCGAATAAATATAATAGCACCAAGAAAGTTTATAAGTCATCCGAAGATATTTTGAATGAAAAGGGTCTAGTGATAAAACACCTTAGTCAGAAGATAGAAATAAACTTCACTGTTTATTATTTCTCTTTCCGATTGATGTGCCTCTTTATTACGGTGACTCTGCTGTTATTGGTTTCCAATAATAAAGTATTAGTTCTACCAATTATATCAGCATTATTATCCCTATTTTTTTATATTCTTGCTTATAGACATAAGGAGAATTTGGTTCTTGGGCATATCGGCATTAATCTTGCAGAATGCATCTATGATGCTCGAATAAAGGAGGTATATAATTTTTGATTATAAGTAGTAATCAAATAATTGGGTAGACAAAAGATAAGACTGAAACCCTTATTAAGTTATAATCCGGATTCTTTCGTGAAATCGATGTCTTCGAATTCATCAAAATAGTCCTTTATGTCAACACCAAGTTTTACTAATCTATGCGCAACGTAAACAACACATCTCCAATGTACCCACATTAATATCTCATCCAATTTTTTATCTTCCAGATGGCCATGAATTGGATAATAGTATTCTCCGGGTTTTTCAGATATAACATACATACATTGAGCATATTGTTTTTTAGTTAGTATCTTCTTATATACTCCGGTATCAAATAAAATATGATCAATTAGGGACGGTAAACCAAATGTTGAAAGTTGATTTAAGTGAAATCCCCATCCAAAACCAGGGTAAACCCAAAAATCATCCTTTAATATAGTCTTTTTATTCTTATTAATAATTTGGTCAAGTACCTTAGCAACCGAATGAACGATTTCATCTTCAGAAAGCATTTCTTTTTTCATGATTATGTCTTTTATTAATAGTTAGTTTATTATATATCCTAGCAGACTATAAAAGTTTGAAAAAATGAATAAAATTTTGGAAAATTTTTGAAACCGATTATAACATGCGGATAAATAGTTGTTTAGCAATCAAGATAAATAAAGACTCTTAAGCTTCTCAGATTTAAATCTGCATTCCCATTGGAAATATAGTATGTAGCTTGCTGGTGAAAGTATCAATTTGAGCTAAACAGACAGTATATAGTTCTTTCTTCTTAAGTAATATATTTCTCTTTCTTAAATAATATAAATATATATACCATCTGACTATTCAAAAATGATACTTTAAAAATCCATATCCCATCTACTTTTACTTATTGTTTTATTGCGAACACTCAGTTTATCTCTTACAGCTTTATTTAAAGCCAGAATACTACTTTTCTTATCCGGATTATCCTTCATATACCTTTTAATCTGCAATTCATTGACACCAATCCATTCTCCCAGTAATTTATACGTCAGCACACATTTTAATTGATCAGACTTATTAAATATCAATTCATTAAATTTTCTTTCGATTAATGAATTAAGTCTACTTCTCTTTGCCAGAATTATATTGCTCTGTTTTAAGATTTTAAAGATAGTAGGTCTACTTACTTTACCAATGAGATTATCTGTAAGCTCTACAAGACTAATCTCCGGATTCTGATTCACTATCTCAAATGGAAAAGCCGGTGAAATTGACCACCCTCTGCCGGTAGAAACTGACCACCTTTAGCCGGACCAAATTGACCATCCAGGGCCGGAGCAAATTGACCACCTGAAAAGAGTCTTTCTCATGTTTAAAAAGTAGCAATAATCTTTGCTGTTTTTACTATTAACAGCTGGATTATGGCTAACAAAAAGACTGACATGAGTAAGATAAGACAAATGCTAAGACTCTTTACGCAAGGAGAAAGTAAATTAAAGATCAGTGAGTTAACAGGTGTCTCACGGAACACATTAAAAAAATACCTTAAAATATATGTCGGGCTTGACCTTACGCCGGAAAGGGTTGAGCAGCTGAGCGATCAGGAGCTTAACAGACTGTTTGGCGAGAACGCTATCCCTGAACCATCGGACAAGTACAAAGCGCTTGAAGCCTTCTTCCCGACTATGGAGAAGGAGCTTAAGAAAAGAGGTATCACCAGGCTTATTCTGTGGCAGAGGTACATAGCCATGCATCCTGACGGGTATAAAGTATCACAGTTTAAGCATCATTACCTGAAGTGGCATAAAACGAGCAAGCCTGTGATGCATATCGAGCATGCAGCCGGAGACAAGATGTATGTCGATTATGCAGGAGAAAAGCTTCATATAATAAATAAGGAAACAGGCGAGATAACAGATGCCGAAGTATTTATCTCAGTACTCGGAGCAAGCCAGCTGACATATATTGAAGCGGTCATGAGCCAGAACAATCAGGATTTTATCGGTTGCTGTGAACATGCCCTTGCTTATTACGGAGGCGTTCCGATGGCAATCGTTCCGGACAACCTTAAAAGTGCCGTGACCAAGAGCTCGCTTTATGAACCCACGCTTAACCAGGCGTTCGAGAACTTTGCTCTGCATTACAGCACCACGATACTACCGGCAAGGTCATACAAGCCAAAAGACAAGGCACTGGTTGAAGGAGCAGTTAAGATCGCATATCAAAGGCTTTACTCGGTGCTTGATAATAAGGTTTTTCATTCGCTCCAGGAGCTAAATGAAGCGATATGGGAGATCGTGGAGACGCATAATAATACAAGGTTCTCCCACAGGCCTTACAGCCGCAGATCTCTTTTTGACGAGGTTGAGAAAGAGACTTTGCATCCACTACCATCGCTTCCTTACGAGTTCAAGCGTCAGCAATACTCAACGGTATCAGTAAACGGGCACATATGCCTGAAGGAAGATCGCCACTACTACAGCGTACCATATCATTATATAGGTAAAAAGGTGAAGGCCATGTACTCGCCTTCCACCATTGAGATCTTTTATAATTATGCGCTTATTGCCAGGCACGAGAGGAATCGAAAGGCTTATGGTTACACAACCGATCCGGACCATCTTGCCAGCACACACAAATATCTCACGGAGTGGAACCCGGACAGGTTTATCAAGTGGGCTGAATCGATAGATGCAATCGTTAAGCTTTTTATCACCAGTCTTATGGACAGCAAATCTCATCCCGAGCAGGCATACAAAGCATGTCAGGGAGTCCTTGGCTTTGAACGCAGAGTAGGAAGGGAAAGGCTGATAAACGCCTGCAAAAGGGCCATTGAATACGAGAACTACTCTTACCAGGCAATTAAATCAATACTTGAGAACAAATATGATCTGCTGACATATGATGACCTGATGGCAGATATACCCGTACACGAAAACATCCGTGGGAAGAACTATTATCAATAAACCTATAAACCATTAAAAATGACACAGGAGACACTCGAAAAACTTAAAAAGCTCAAGCTGCTTGGCATGGCCAGGGCTTACGAAACAAGCCTTGAAAATGATAAGCTTGCCACTTTTTCTGCGGATGAGCTTATCAAGATGCTAATAGAAGCAGAATGCGATGACAGGCTTAACCGCAACATAGAACGAAGGCTGCGCAACGCAAGGTTCCGCTATCAGTCGTGCATGGAGAACATAGATTATCAAAGCGAACGCAATCTTGACCGTAACCAGGTAATGCGCCTTGCAGAATGTAATTTTATTAGTAAGCGTGAGAACCTTATTATAACAGGGAGCACAGGCATTGGTAAAAGCTATCTTGCATCAGCCATTGGGCATCAGGCATGTACACTTGGCTTCAAGGTGTATTATGCAAACCTGGGAAAACTCTTCTCCAGGTTAAAGATGGGCAAGGCGGATGGATCATATCTTAAGGAGATCTCAAGAATAGAGAGGCAGGATCTGCTTATTATCGATGATTTTGGACTTATCCCTTTCGATCATCAGAACCGGTCTGCACTAATGGAAATAGTTGAGGATCGACATAAAAAAGCTTCGATGATAATTACATCGCAGCTTCCCGTTAACTGCTGGCATGAGGTTATTGGAGAAAAGACAATAGCTGATGCAATCCTTGACAGGATCGTTCATGACGCTCATCGTGTCGAACTTAAAGGGGAATCGCTGAGAAAAACTAGGGACAGACAAAAAAGTATGGAAATAATGAATTAAAAAGATAAATTTGTTAAATCACTTTTAACTGTGAGAAAGCTCTTTTACAGGACCAACTCTGATGTGGTCAATTTACTCCGGCCAAAGGTGGTCAATATGTCTGGCTTTTGTA
>DATGWQ010000160.1:0-8338 GCA_035299385.1 Bacteroidales bacterium
ATACCGGGTACTCTTGTTTTCAGATATTCGGCAATCCTGATGTTCTTCAGCGGCGCAACACCCGCAAGGATATAGACCTTATCAAGTACATTTCTCTTATCAAGCGCTTCAAGCCAGGCATCAAGCTTTTCAGGTTCAAATATAAGGTTGGTCTGAAAAAAGCGTGCCCCGGCATTCACCTTTTTCTCATCCCTTATCGCCTGCATTTCCGGAAGGAGGGCAGTTGGTGTGGTTGCGGCTCCGAGAAAATACTGAGGCCTGTTCTTTATTTCGCGTCCGTCGAGATAGCGGCCTTCGTCCCTGAGCCTTCTGAGGATCCATAGCATCTGGACAGAATCCAGGTCAAGGATGTTCATGTTCGCAACTGGCACATCGCCAATAACCGCATTATCGCCGCTGACGCACAGGATGTTCTTTATTCCGATGGCATTTGCCCCTATCGCTGCAGCCTGAAGGGAAGTACGGGTCGTATCGCGGGCCGCAATCTGCAGCACAGGCTCGGCATTTGATTTAACAGCCACGGAACAACATGCGACAGAAGACATTTTGGGCCGTGCTGAAGATGAATCGGTAAAATTTATTGCGGTAACATATGGTCTTACTGCTTCAATATCCCTTGACAGCTTTCCAATTGCCGATCCCAACGGCGGTGTGACCTCTGTTGCAAAAACAAACTCTCCCGACCTGAGCTTTCTTTCAAGCTCTGAAACCGGTTCCCTCTCCTCCGCCGGATGGTACTGTGAATCACCTTTCCACCATTCAGGCTGGCGGACCGCCCTGAATACACTGTCCAGGGCCCGGTGGCGATCATCCCTGACTTTTGAGATCATTCCTCTGAAGAACCTTCCTGTTCCGGTTTTTCTGACCCGCCTTACCACATCGCCCCAGGTTTCACAGCCTGTTTTGCTCCAGTCAAGCGGAGGAAGGACTTCAAGCAGCTTTTCCTGACGTCCTGTTCTGAACGATCTCTCATATATCGCATTCCATACGCATTTCCTGGAGCTGTCGACATAACACCTTTTGTCCGGAGTGATGCCGCCGCAGGGACCGTTCCTCATTCCCTTCGGGCATTCCATAGGGCAGATGAATGCCGTCTCCTGCAACAGGCAATTGCCGCACATGCGGCATCCGAATAAAGCGCCTTTTACAATACGTTCTGTGAAGGCGAGAAATCTCTTTCCCGCAGTTTCTCTTTTAAAAGGATAGAAAGCAGGCTGCCATCTTCTGGCCGGTTTAATAGCTGACATCTGACTGCGATGAAATTAAAATTACGTAATTAATTACGTAATTTATTACGTAATTCAACAGTGTCATCCCAGCGGCAATGACTGGAAATAGTCAACAAACCTCACGGCATAATCGTCTCGGCCCAGAACAAGGTCCGAGCCCCTTACGAATGCCGTTATCTTTTCGGGATTTGCTATGGGACAGGTAAGGCCGTTCATTATGGCCATCGCCATAAAGGCAGCATTCAGTGTTTCCCTTCCCGGCAAACCGAAAGATATGTTGCTTGCACCATCCGTGATGTTCAAACCAAGCTTCTGATGCACAAGCTTAATGGTTTCAAGTGTTACCAGGCAGGCCCGCGGGTCTGCACTGACTGCCATAGCCAGTGGATCCACTATAACATCCTCAGGCTGGAGACCCTGGCTGATTGCCCTGTTAAGGATCTTCTCTGCAACAGCAAGACGTTTTTCAGGTTCGTTGGTAATTCCTTCCTCATCCATCGACAAAGCTATCACCGCTGCGCCATATTCTTTGGCAATGGGAAGAATAGCCATCAGCGATTTCTCTTCACCATTGACAGAATTGATAAGGCATCTCCCGCCAGCAACTTTAAGCGCTGCTTCAATGGCGGCCGGGTTTGGTGAATCGAGACATAAAGGAACATCAAACTTCTCCCTTATCGCCAGAACAGTCTGAGGCAAGATGGCTGCATCATCGACTCCCGGAAAGCCCACATTGACATCCAGCACATCGGCGCCGGCCTTTATCTGGGTGCCTGCAAGCTCGAGCACATAGCTGAAATCACCCGTCTGAAGTGTGGACACCAGCTTTTTCCTGCGCGTGGGATTGATGCATTCACCGATAATGACAACAGGGCCGTCTGTGTCGATGGTTACTTCATTTGTAATACCTCTGAGTATTGTTTTCATATTCTAAGACAGAAGACTGAAGACTGAAGACGGAAGAATTAAAATCCGCTCGGTACGTCAAACAAGTTTTTTGAGATAATTTACCGCTCCCTGGGGATCGGGTGAATAGAAATCTGCTCCGATCTTTTTGCAGTAGTCCATCGTCACAGGGGCTCCGCCGACAAGTATCCTTGACTGCGGATACTTTTCCTTGATGGTCCCCACGGTTTTCTTCATATTCTCCATGGTGGTGGTAAGAAGCGCCGAGAGGCCGATTATTGATTCAGGGCTTGATTCATATGCTTTCATGAACTTTTCTGAGCTCACGTCGACACCGAGGTCGATAACCTCCCATCCGCCGCCTTCTATCATCATTGCAACAAGATTCTTTCCTATGTCATGAAGGTCGCCGGCAACAGTGCCTATAATGAATTTGCCTTTTCTTTTAGTCTCGCCCGACTGGAAGAACGGTTTAAGATGTGCCATTGCGCTGTTCATGGCTTTTGCAGCCATAAGCATCTGGGGAACATAAATTTCCTTCCTGCTGAATCTGTCACCAACAACCGCCATGGCAGGTATAAGAGCATCCTCAAGGATCTGGTCGGGCCTGACACCCTGGGAAAGAGCAAGCCTTGCAAGTTCATCGGCGCCTTCCTGGTCCTTCATTGCGGGCGGATAAGGAGATGCCTTGTTGATCTTTCCCGATTCGACGCATTTTGCAAGTTTTTCAAGAATATCGTTCATAGGGCAGCTATCAAAAATTGTTAGTTCACCAAGGTAACAAAGAAAAATCTATCAGAATCAAAAATAGTAATATTTCCTCTTCCATGCAACCGATTGCACAATTGCCCGTCCAGGGGAAAATTGAAAAATTTTTGTTATAATTAAGTTTTATTTCATTTGTATTAAAAATTAAAAATCAGATTCTTATGGTGAGTCTCCGTTCCTTTTTGATTTTTATTACTGTCAATGTATGCATGCTGACCACATCAGCCCAGACGACAGGCATTTTTTCTTCCGGCTCTGACATTGGAAAGCCCAAAAGACCGGGTTCTGCCCGCTATAATGCGGCGGATCAAAGTTATGATCTCAGTGGTGCGGGGTACAACATCTGGTTTGCCAGGGATGAATTCCGGTATCTCTACAATAAAATAAAAGGGAATTTCATGATGACGGCGAATTTTGAATTCACCGGAAAAGGTCGTGAGCCGCACAGGAAAACCGGCTTCATGATAAGGGAAACCGTTGCCGACAACTCAGTCCATATTTCCGCAACACTACATGGCAATGGTCTTACTGTGATGCAGTGGAGGGCATCTGCAGGATCTGAAATGAGGGATCCGCAGGATGAGATATTTGCAAAAGATTCATTATTCAATGTGCTGCAGATCGAACGCAAGGGCAACACCATAATTATGAGGGCGGCACATGCAGGACAGCCTTTCGTCGAGGTCGGCTCACATGTGATGGAAAACCTGCCTGAAGAAATACTCGCAGGCCCTTTTATCTGCTCTCATAATCCTGACGTGACCGAACAGGTAAAACTGTGGAATGTAAGAATTGATAAACCGGTAGCTGATGATTACAAAGGCCCGGCCCTGGGATGCAGGATGGAGATCGTCAATGTAGCCGACGGCAAAAGAAAAGTGATCTGGGAGAAGGACGGGAGATTTGAAGCCCCCAACTGGATGCCCGACGGCAAACAGCTCCTCTTCAACATGGATGGCCTTATATATAAAATACCTGTCACAGGCGGAAACCTGATAAAGCTGAATACTGGCAAGGTCAAAAACTGCAATAATGACCACGGGATCTCATTTGACGGCAAACTACTTGCAATAAGTGCATCCATTCCCGGACAGAAGGGTGGTTCAGCCGTATGGTATCTGCCGCTGACGGGAGGTGAGCCGAAACTCATCACTGAAGAGACGCCCTCCTATTTCCATGGATGGGCTCCAAACAACAGGGAGCTCGTTTATGTTGCACAGAGAGGCGGAAAACAGGTCTACAATATTTACAGGAATTCAATTGAAGGAGGAAAAGAGGTGGCGCTGACCGACATAAAACCGGGGGAGCACACTGACGGGTGCGAGTATTCGCCTGATGGAAAGTACATTTATTATAACGGGCAGCATACAGGGAAGATGCAGCTGTGGAGGATGAAGCCTGACGGGACAGGCAGGGAGCAGCTCACCTTCGATGATTTCAACAACTGGTTTCCCCATATCTCACCTGACGGAAAATGGATACTATTCATTTCATTTCCGGCAGATATAGACCCGAACAGCCATCCGGCATATAAAAGGGTTATGCTGAGGTTGATGCCTGTAACACTCGGTGAAGCCAAAGTGGTGGCTTACCTTTATGGCGGACAGGGTACGATCAATGTTCCATCCTGGAGCCCCGACAGCAAGAGGGTGGCATTTGTGAGCAACTCTGCAGCCCCGGAAAAGAAATAGATTAGTTAACGCAGAGAGCGCAACAATAATAAACATTTGCGCCCTTTGCGTCTTTAGCTTTGCGTACTTTGCGTTAAAAGATTTTATATTCTTTTACAGGAATTTCACCATATTTTACATCCAGGAATGGCTTGCCGTTTTTCAGGCCCACATTCCCGAAACCGGCAGCAGTTGAAATGAAGCTTGTGAAATCCTGGCCTTTCCTTATATACAGTTCCTGTGTAAGACCATCATACCTTACTCCCGTAAAGCCCTGAAGCATTCCGTAGCTCGACATTGCACGTGCATACCAGTGACCGCATTCGTATTCATTGAAAGGATTCCTGAACCGGCCGTCGTACCTGTCGCGGGCGGCTTTAACGATATTCAATGCCTTTTCATTTTCTCCCATGAACATCAGGTGTGAAGCGACCTGGTATTCAAAGCCTGTCCAGACCTCGTTGCTGTAAGGGAAAGGCAATGAAAGCATTCCCCCGTCCGGCCAGGTGCAGAGCAGAAGGCCTCCCTCGTTACCCATGGCATAAGACGGCCTTTGCGGATTCGAATGATCTGAAAGGTCAGTTTTGAAATTGTACTTATAAACAGCATTGAGATGATTTTTTACTTTGGCTGAATCGAAAATTGATCCAAGTCCGCAAACCTGGGCTATCCAGGCACCAAGCACGCCATCTGATAGGCAACCGGTGCCGTACTGGTACTTCGGTCCTTCCTTCTTAAGTATCTGCAAAGCTTCTGCCGAATAGCTTGTACCCATCGCATTTTCGGCGGTCTTTACAGGATCGGGAGCATTAAGGCCTTCCCACTTTATCTTCTGAAAGAAATATTCCCCGTTATACAACTCACTTTCAATCACCTTTTTTCCTTTATCATACAGATCGCTGTATTTCTGCACGTCCTCACCCAGTGATGTCCCCATTTCTGTCATTGCCTTCAATGCGCCGAGATAGAAGCTTGTGCACATCCCGTCGGGGCCCCAGAACTCGATATCATAAGTGTTATGATGTGGCTCTTCGAGGGTTCCGGTAAGTCCCGGGTCCCAGGTCTTTATGCAATAATCGATACTTTGAACAACACGCGGGTACATTGCTCTGAGCCACTCTGTGTTGCCGCTGATCCTCCAGTCGCGGTACATCTTCATGATTCCCCCAAGCTGACCGTCGGATGCTGCATAGAAGGTTGTTGCAACCGGTCTTATCGGCAATGCAGCCCTGAAGGTCTGGTGACCTTCGCTGTCCTGGTCCGGGTAGAACTCAGTCTCGCGGAGCGTGCGTTCCAGCGAAGGAAACAGGTGAGGCAATGCCTGGGCATAATTCCAGACATGAGTGCATGAGCCTGCGCAGCAACCCGAATTATCGCTGCAACCTTCCCAGCTCCAGAGCCTTCCGTCGCGTTGCCGGAGAACCGTGGGAGATTTCAGGATGGTAAGGTTTGCAGCTATTGCCTCGATCATCTCAGGCGGAAGTGTGGTATTGTAAAAGCTGTCACGGAAGAGCTCTGATTTCGATCTCAGGTCCTGGTAAGTGTTCCTGAAATAATTCACCACTTCAACGATATCACCGAATTTCCCGGAATACCATGGCTTGTACCACGGGTCCTTGCAGGCACAGTCTTTCCCGGGCGGCAGCAATGCTCCCGGATCATCAGAATCCTTTCCAAGCTTCAGATTCGATTCAGGAACATACCAGGCCATCATGAGCCGTATGGTCTTCTTCTCTCCTGCCTTAAGGATGAAAGGAACATAAAGAGATGCTCCGGGAGCGTCCGCTTCCACGGGCGCCGAATTACGTATCTCAGCATTCATTACTGTCTTCCATGCTATCGTCAGCGGATCCCACCAGCCCCCGCGAAACCAGCAATGATCCACAACAGCTGAAGCTTCATTCGTAAAAACTGCAAAATCGCCCCTGGTCTCCGGCTTCTCTTTTGTACCGTTTTCAGAAATGATGAAGCCTGAAGCAAGCGGCTTAACACTGTTCTTTCCTCCCTGCTGCCGCATGAAGTTGACCGAATTGAAGGAGAACACCGCCTCGACCTGCGTTGATCCGGTATTGCTGAATTCATATTCAAGGCCTCCGGCCGGAAGACTCGAATTATCGGCATCTCCCGGGATGAACGGGCTCCATCCGGTTAGCTTTACATCGAGTGGTATGTCATTGTCACTTAGTTGAATCTCACCAAAAGGGAATCTGGCTGTGAAAGACACATTTTCGAACCTGGGAAATCCGTAAGTTGTCCCAGGTGCACCGTTGCCGGTGTTTGGCCGGCCGAATCTCTTCCAGCCGGGTACAGGCCCTTCGAGAACCTTTGCACCGTTTTCAATTCCTTTGACCGATATGGCTGCGAACATGCAGGGCTCGTTAAAGACTTCGGGCCTGTTGCGGACAGACATATGGGATATGGCTCCCGTGCCTTCGAGGCAGAACATGCCGGAGCCTATGCCTCCGATCGGGAATGCAACCCGGTCGAGGTATTGGCCAGTGTATGAGCCGTTGTATTCGTGCCCGGTTTGCTTTACGTCCGGTTTGCGGTCTGAGCAGGATGAGACAATTAGAATTAAAATGAAAATAATTAGAAAATGATTCTGATTTAATTTTTTCATATAAGCAGAAGTTACAATTTCAGAATCAAAAATTTTAACGCAAAGACCGCGAAGAAATCCGCGGAGGACGCAAAAGATCGTTAACAGACAAACATTTGCGCACTTTGAGTAAAACTTTGCGTGCTTTGCGTTTTATTCTTCCTTCAGCTTGCCTGTATCTTCCCCAGCCTGGTGCAAAGGTCTTTAAGCCCTTCAGGCGTATCCCCTCCCGGCTGCTCGATCGTGGTCCAGCCCTGGTATCCGATCTTGTCGAGAGCTGACATCACCTTTGACCAGCTGACATCACCTTCAAGCAAATTAACCTTGAATCCAGCGCCTTTCCCCTGAGTGTCGGCCAGCTTCCTGCTGAACTCCTTGATGTGGACTTTTGCAATTCTCCTGTTGAGAATTTTTATCCACTGCTCAGGCCATCCGAAATTCACAATATTGCCGCAATCAAAATAAAATCCCACGAAAACGGTTTTAAACTGGTCCACATAGGTGGCAGCTTCCATAGGACTCAGGAGAAAATTATTCCAGACGTTCTCGATTGCTATTTTCACCTTTAGGTCCTTTGCCAGCTGGAGGACTTTTTTGATCTCGTCGACGGACCTGCTCCAGCATTCATCATAGCTGACATTTTCTGTTACTCTTCCCGGAACAAGAAGTACGGTATCTGCTCCGTATGCATTTGCATCCTCGATTGAGACTTTAAGCGCTTCCACACCTTTTGCCCTCACTTCGGGATCAGGATCCGAGAGCAGAAACTTCCAGTGATGCTCACCGCATACGCTCGGTATCGGCAGTCCTGTTTCGGCATGCGCCTGGAGTACCTCATCCCTGTTCATATGGCTCATTACTTCCACCCCGTCGAAACCGGCGGCTTTCGCTGCCCTGAATTTTTCAAGGATTGTTTTTCCTGTGCCTATGCTGCCCCACATGATGCCTTTTTTGAGGGGACGTTCGGCAAATGAGGAAAATAGTTCTGAAGGTGCGGCTGCAGCAACAGCTGATGCCATTATGGTATTACGGGTAAAATCTCTGCGGTTCATAATAATATTAGTTTGTCAAGTTTGTCAAGTTTGTCAAGTTTGTCAAGTTTGTCAAGTTTGTCAAGTTTGTCAAGTTTGTCAAGTTTGTCAAGTTTGTCAAGTTTTATCAGTTTA
>DATGWQ010000161.1:0-1863 GCA_035299385.1 Bacteroidales bacterium
GGCAAGGGCCGCCCTATTTCGACCCGAAGGGGAGAAGCGGCCCCTTATTTGCCTGAAGTGAAGTCTCCGAGTTGTAATTCTTCCTAGCACGATCTCCCATATTCCTTTCATGTTCGTCTAAGCTGAGCGAAAGCGAAGCAACATTCTAATTTACATGTTAGCCTAAGAGCGATGATCGGCCAACGGCCGCCATATTTCGAGCGAAGCGAGAACGCGGCCCCTATTTGGCCGATCGAGCATAGCCTAGATCGAGCGAAGCGAGATCTCCCGCACTTAGTCTTTCTTTCTTAATTGGATTCCATGTTAAGCGGAAAGGGTGGTTGGGTGGGCATGGTTTATGAATGTCAGCCTAAGAGCGATGATCGGCCAACGGCCGCCATATTTCGAGCGAAGCGAGAACGCGGCCCCTATTTGGCCGATCGAGCATAGCCTAGATCGAGCGAAGCGAGATCTCCCGCACTTTGCCTTTCATTATGACTTAAAGAACATCGAACATTTATTAAACCAATCCATTAGGTTTTCGTTTTAGGCCTCTTCATTATTTCCTTAATTGTTCATCACTTTTCTTAAACTGGTTCATTCTTCCTGACAATGTAGAGTTTGATCCAGTCTTGCTTGTGTGAATGTTTAATGATTAGTGTTAATGGTAATTAGTTCTATCTGGTTTTGGGATTATATTGTAGGTAGCAAAGTCTGTTCGTGGTTAATCGTTAAGCAAATGTTCCCGTATAGTAGTTCCTCATTCTATTGGACCTAGTTGCATGTATGTGGAGTTATGTTTAAGTGTTCCTATTGGTATGTGGAATGTATAAAGACTGTTCTCGGAATGAAGTGGAACTCGATCTTGGTTCAGTACTATGTGATGAATTAGGCTAGGTTCATTGTTTAGTAAACTAGGAATAACGGAAAGAATGCTTTGTGATTCCAAGGCAATTGTTTGTCCGGTTATAGTAGTTAGTACAGTAGTGAGGAACTTCCATGTTAGGTAAATTCATTAATAGTTCCTAATCTCTTACTATCTTCCTTAGTAGCATTATTGTAAGAGAAACCCGTACTTCGGAGTTAAGGATTATGAATCAGTATGTATGACCAAACAACTACAATCACATCGCAAAGCCAAATGCTTTTGAACATGACCGTTTGGAAGTCCACAATTAATCCAAGTTCAATAATGATGAGCAATACTAAGAGAATGAGTCTGGTAGAACTAGGTTACACGGCAATAATATAGAAACGTTAAATAAAGATGGAAGATGTTTTAGTTCTTGAAAGAGCTACTTGTGAAGGACATAGGATCACGAGGAAGCATAAAACTGGAATAGGCGTTCCTTAGTAGAAGCAAAGTACTAATAAGCGGATTGACTTCGCCATGAGGAAATTGTCAGCCTTCAGGAATCATTATGAAAGGCAAAACGACTTCAAAATTCGCCTCTTTTTCATAAAGCCTTATTTAACGGTTAAGTGGTTCGCAAAGCCCTTCGCTACTTGATTCTTGTTGAACAGGATCTTGGGCAAAATCCACTTTCCGCCTTAAGACCAGTTTGTGAGTCAAATCCGATGTAAATGCCGAGCTAGTATGGAGAAATTAACAAAATGAGGTCGATTCAATTTAAGATGGTTCGGAGGGTAATTGTACAGGATCAAAAATACACCCCCTATTTCATTGGGTGCATCAAAATTAAATTCCTTATAAACCCGTCTAGTAGGAATTTCAGAATTCGCTCTTCTCGACCCAAGCTGAAGAACCGGCAATTATCTCTAAAAGACCACCTTTGGGATCAAATAGCGCTTATAGTACCTTTATAAATGGAATGTAACGATAAGCTGGTCCAGATCCAATGAACGGATTAAGCAAGCTTTAGC
>DATGWQ010000162.1:0-4590 GCA_035299385.1 Bacteroidales bacterium
TGTAAAGATTGCAGTTGATTTTGATGGCACCATTGTCGATCACGAATACCCGGAGATAGGTAAGGAAAAGCTCTTTGCTTTTCAGACATTGAAGGAGCTCGAGAAAAAAGGTGCACTGCTTATTCTCTGGACATTCCGTACGGGAAAAAAGCTTGAAGAGGCTGTCGATTACTGCAGGAACAATGGTCTTGAATTCTATGCGGTGAACAAAAATTACCCTGAGGAAATATTCGATGAAGCGACTGTAAGCCGGAAGATAAATGCGGATATTTATATTGATGACAGGAATATAGGCGGTTTTCCGGGCTGGAGCGATATATGGCAGCTGCTGAATCCTTATGAGCTCCAGGAGTATGAAGCGCAGAGAAAAATTGAATCTGCCGGAAACAGGCTTTTAAAGCTGTTCAGGAGAAAAAGCGTCAAAGATGAAGAGTAATTGCCCCCGGTTTTTCATTTCAACATTACTGACCCTGACACTTGTCTGGATGTTCTCATGTTCAGGGAAACCCGGCAGGAATGAGGCCAGGTCCGCAGACACATCATCAGTTCCGGCTGCTGAAAAAACATCTGTTTCGATTGTTTCTCCTAACGTTAATGAAGGCTTTAAGCTGGGTGATGAAATAAAGGTTGTGCTCTCGACGGAAAACAGGAAAGCTGATTCGGTTATAATAAGCTTCGACAGCAGGAGAGTCGCTGTTCTTAACGGTGAACCATGGGAATTCACTATTTCACCTGAATATACAGGCACTACCGGGCGCAAGCCCCTTAAAGTGACAGCTTATGAAGGGCGGAAGAAGCCTGCCACAGCCACAAGGTTTGTAATAGTGTATTCCGATGTTGCTCCGAGACGTTACGGCTACCGTGTCGTGCATACATATCCTCACGACAGGAATGCCTTCACGCAGGGATTGTTTTATTTCAACGGCATGCTTTATGAAGGAACAGGTCAGACGGGTTCGAACCTGAGGGAAGTCGAACTTACCACAGGCAAGGTGATAAGGCAGCATAATCTTGACGGATCGCTGTTCGGGGAAGGCATAACCCTTTACAACGATAAGATCTACCAGCTTACCTGGCAGAACAAGGTCGGCTTCGTTTATGAAAGGCCGACATTCAGGCTTATAAATAAAATTTATTATCCCACCGAAGGCTGGGGGCTGACAACAGCGGACGACAGGCTGATTATGAGTGATGGTTCAAATGTGCTTTATTATTATGAGCCGGAAATGTTCACAGTTGTTTCAAGGCTGGAGGTGTACGACAACGTGAACATGATCGACTCGCTCAATGAGCTCGAGTATATTGACAATGAGATATGGGCCAATATCTGGATGACGGATCAGATTGCCCGAATCGATCCGCAGAGCGGTAAAGTTAAAGGCTACATTGACCTGAAAGGACTCCTCGGCAGTTCAGACAGGACCGAAACCACCGATGTACTTAACGGAATTGCATACGACAAAGCCGGGAATAGGATTTTTGTCACAGGGAAAAACTGGCCGAAGCTGTTCGAGATAAAAATCACTGAATAAGCCTGGTGGAGTAGATAATATTTACTGCAGCCGGCAGAACCGTAAATATTGCAGGTGTGTTGCCCAGCGACTCACCATCGCATTCTACATCAAGAAGTTTCACTGAATTCACCTGAAGTTTCCTGCATCTGTATCCGTCTATTTTCGGATGTTCGAGTATTTTCCCATTATAGAGAATCGCCAGGTTTGAGATTATCTCAAATTTACCCATGCTGTTGATCACGGTTATATCGAGCAGGCCGTCGTCCGGCAACGCGTCAGGAGTCTGCCTCATGCCTCCGCCGCAATACCTTCCGTTGCCTATATTCACCGAGA
Source organism: Bacteroidales bacterium (assembly GCA_035299385.1). GTDB lineage: Bacteria > Bacteroidota > Bacteroidia > Bacteroidales > VadinHA17 > LD21. Next base: position 1,848 of record DATGWQ010000162.1, read on the forward strand.
AGATGTCTGAAGTGATTTTTTGATTATCTATTGAAAGCGTAGCAGGGGTATTCCTGTACGAAAAAAGTGTTGCCAGGAGGTTATAGAAGTAGATCAGCTTGCCCCCGTATCCGCGTTCCTTCATGCGATTTGTCCTCCTGACAACAACGGATTCAAATCCAAGTCCCGCTATATTTATAAAGTAGCGTGTCCTTTCCTGTTTGCCTTCATGATATATTATCTTTCCCACATCATGCAGCATAGTCCTGTTTTCCTTTATTATTCTTGTTGCCCCGGCATAATCAAGCGGAATACCGAACATCCTGCCCCAGTCATTTCCCGTACCCACCGGGATTAAGCCGAGGCAGATGTCAGTTGTCTCACATACATCATTAAGAAAAAGCCCGTTTACAACTTCGTTCAGGGTTCCGTCACCTCCCACGGTTATAATGCGGCGGCAACCGGATTTTACAGCATTAAGGGCGATATGTATGGCATCGCCTTTTTTTGCAGTAAATGCAACAGTATGTGATATGTTTTCCTTTTCAAGGAGCTGAGATATAACAGGCCAGTCTTTCCGGCCCCTGCATTTTCCTGCATTTGGATTTACTATAACGAGCCAATTTATTGTACCTGGATGCAAAGTCATATATGAGTCGTGATTGTTACAAAGATTAAAATAAATACATAAAATGAAAAATATCTTCCGTTCGATGTAGAGGCAGGTCTCAGACCTGTCTCTACAATTATTTGATAAATAGCACATAACCCTTGCAGGCTTGCCTGTGCAGTGCTGATTGCTGTTAATAACCTGTTGAAAACCGCAAAAAGAATGTTTACAATTACATGATGCTCCTCCTGCCGGTACATATCATAAATACTAAATTTGGAACTCTGAATAATGCTAAAACTAACCTGGAGATGGGAAGGATTATATCGATTGCGAATCAGAAAGGCGGAGTTGGAAAAACCACTACTGCAATTAACCTGGCAGCAAGTCTTGCAGCTCTTGAGAAAAAGGTTCTGATTGTAGATGCAGATCCGCAGGCAAATGCCACATCAGGCATCGGCATTGATCCACGGCAGATTAAATGTACGATTTATGATTGCCTTATCGATGGAAAGGAGCCGGCTGAGGCTTTGATAAAATGCAATATCGATAACCTGTCAATCATGCCTTCAAACATCGATCTCGTCGGGGCTGAAATTGAGATGCTCGACAGGCCGGGAAGGGAGAAGATCCTTAAATCAGTGATAGAAAAGCTTAACGGGAGCTATGATTACATTCTGATTGACTGTTCACCATCACTCGGGCTGCTTACTGTAAATGCTCTTACAGCTTCCGATTCGGTCATTATACCGGTGCAGTGCGAGTATTTTGCCCTGGAGGGACTGGGCAAGCTCTTGAATACTATTAAGATAATACAGAATAATCTGAACAAGGAACTGGTGATCGAAGGCTTCCTGCTTACGATGTATGATGCCCGCCTGAGGCTTTCCAACCAGGTAGCCGATGAAGTTAACAAGCATTTCCAGCAGATGGTGTTCAAAACAATTATCCAGAGAAATGTGAAGCTTTCGGAAGCGCCAAGCTTTGGCCAGCCGGCAATACTTTATGATGCAGAATCGAGAGGGACGGTGAATTACCTGAGCCTGGCAAAAGAGCTTATTGAAAAGCAATCCGTACCTGCTTCAAAAAATTGATTTACGAGTAGTCCGATAAGAAATGAATATGAATAAGAAAAATGCCCTGGGTAGAGGTCTTGGTGCATTGATAGATGGCGTTGAGAAGGAAGTTCTGGAAAAGAAAGTTGAAGCCAATCTGGATATTCCTGTTGAGTCCATTGAAGCAAATCCTTTTCAGCCCAGGTCAAATTTTGACGAGCAGTCTCTAGCGGAGCTGGCTGAATCCATAAAAAAGCTTGGCATAGTCCAGCCGCTTACAGTAAGGGAAATAGCACCCGGGAAATACCAGCTTATTGCAGGTGAGAGGAGACTAAGGGCCGCACGGCTTGCAGGGATAGCAAGGGTACCGGCCTACATCAGGACAGCCGATGACCAGGCAATGCTCGAACTGGCACTGGTCGAAAATATCCAGCGCGAAGATCTCGACGCTGTCGAAGTAGCAATAAGCTTCCAGAGACTCATTGAGGAATGCAGGCTTACCCAGGAGCAGCTCAGCGAACGTGTGGGAAAGCAAAGATCCACGGTGGCCAACTATCTCCGCCTTTTGAAGCTTCCGGCTGAAATACAGCTGGGTATAAGGAACAAGCAGTTGTCTATGGGGCATGCCCGGGCCCTTATCGGCATCGAGGACCAGAAAAAGCAAATAGGAGCTTATTACAAAATAGTCGACGGCGACCTTTCCGTTCGGCAGGCTGAAGAGCTAGTGAGGCATGCCCAGACTGAAAAGTCAAGGGACCCCGAAAAATCCGAAAGAAAGAAGAAACTGAATGATGATTTTGGCAGGCTTTCAGACCATCTGAACAAAATATTCTCTTCAAAGGTAAATTTCAGGATAAACGAAAACGGGAAAGGCAAAATCGTAATTCCTTTTGAGAATTCCGACGACATGGAACGCATTTTAGGAGTTTTCGACCGTCTAACTTCTTAAAATAATTATCTTTACCGGCCGTTATTCATTTCGGAGACGGACTCCGGATAATTCTGTTTTGAGGAAGTTTAATCAGATATTGTTGATCCTGATAGTGCAAATTATTTGCTTTCAGCAGATTGTTGTTGCACAGGATTCAATTTCTGTTTC
>DATGWQ010000163.1:0-5841 GCA_035299385.1 Bacteroidales bacterium
ATTGAAATTGCCGCCTCTCCTATCTTAAAATATTCCCTTTTCATAATTTATTCAAAGATTGAAACGTCGACAGCGGTTTTTATATCTTCTTCTCTCAGACTTCGAGAAGAAGATTTGACAGGGTTACATTGGAAATCGGCCGAAATCTTTTCTCCGTGCACCATTTTCCTTTCGAAACAGAATAGTAGACTACAGGAGCTTTACTCCAGATCATAAGTCTCAGCAGGCGATTGAACTTGAGATTGTCTTTTCCTGCAATTTTGAACAGGATGTCAAACTTTTTTTTACTCCGGCATATCTCTGACACTTCTCTCTCATATTCATCTTTTGAAACCAGGGAATGATTATCATGCCTCTTTCTGAAACCTGCAAGCGGCAAAGCCACCGAATACAATTCGAATTTTTCAGAGAACCTGGTCCATAATTCATAATCTGCTGCCAGACGAAATCCTGTATTCAACAGACCGCATGAGCCTGTAACTTTTTTTCTCCAGAACATGCTTTCCTGCTGCAAATAACCGAACCCCCCGCTCCTGAACCAGCCCGATCTTATATATTTTACAGGTTTGCCTGAAACCTGGTTATAGATATTTGTGATCAACCCCTGGCTATCGAGGTATGCCGGCATACCGTTGATCCAGCAGATATCATTGTTTTCAAAAATGTTGTTTACTGTGTTAAGGGTCCAGGGGAAATAAACATCATCCGCGTTTAGCCAGGCTATGATCTCCCCTGTTGCAAGGGTCAGACCTTTATTTATTGCAAAATACTGACCATCGTCCTTTTCACTTATAAGGACAGATATCCTGTCTTTATATTCAGATAATATATCAAGGGTATTATCAGTGGACCCTCCGTCAACAACTATATATTCGAGGTTCTCATATTCCTGGCCCAGAACCGAATCAATGGTTTGCCTTATGTATTTATCCATATTATAACACGGCGTTATAATACTGATCTTAAGCTTCATTCTTCACCAATCTTTCGTACACCTCCACATATTGCCCCGCCAATGTTTTCCATGAAAGATCTTCCATGTAAGGATTCATCTTAATATTTCTCAGAAGAGAATCATAGATCTCCGGGTCACAGATTCTCAGTATAGCTTTTTCGAGTGAATCCTTATCCCCTGATCTGAAAGAAACACCGTTGTAACCATCGTACAGGTATTCGTCGAGTCCCCTGACATCTGAAAAGATAACCGGTTTGCGGTGAAAGAAAGATATCCCCGGGATTCCGCTCTGTGATGCGCCTTTATAAGGCAGGATCACTGCTTTTGAACGTTTGACCAGGTAATTGATCTCATACTCCGAAAGGAACCTGTCTATTATACTGACGTTGGGAAGCATGGTGGTATCCAGTCCCATATCGTTACGGCCTCCAATGATAAAATCAATACCTGAAAGCTTTTCAGATCTTTTGATTGCTTCGATCAGAAAATCGACTCCCTTATAGGGCCTTATCATGCCGATATAAAGAATGAAGTCGCGCTTTGGCGGGATACCGCAGTCGGCAGGATCATAATGCATGAATGTTTCCTGCAGCCCAAACTTTATCACACCGCATCTGCCTGCACTCTGCGGAAATTTCCGGAGAAATTTCTCTTTCTCGTTCAGGGAGAAGAAAGAAATGTAATCGGCCCTGCTGACGAGGGAAAACATAATTTTGCCATGTGCCCATTTAATGAATTCTTTCGGATGAAGCATTGAATTCCTGATCCGGTACTGGTCCGCCTCATGAAGCGAGACCATTACCCGGTAGCTGCGCCGGCCGGGCCTGAGCAGAGCTTCATAGACAAAAGAACTCCCGATGAAGTGCACAACATCATAATTTTCAGGCTTTACAATTCTCCTGATCCGAAGGGAAAGTGAAGTGTATGACGTCAATGTAATCCTGAAAACAAAGGTTTTTACATTTTTTTCCGCACCATCGAGGTACTTGACAATCGGCAGTGGTAAATAGCTGCGTGGAACACTTTCAATTACTCCCTTTGTGCCATCAGGGAATGCTGTAAGATCAAAGGAAGGATGCGACATGAACCTGTCGCATACAAAGCAAAACAGGTCGATGTTGCATTCATTGTAAAGATGCTTGTATAAGGGGAGCAATGAATCGAAGCAGCTGGTGGCCACAATGGCAATTCTCATCTCACTGCAGAATATTTAAGCGCCGGGCGTGGCTTGAATACTTCAGAATAATATCCCATGAGATAACTCATAAGAATAAGCAGAAACATATCGTAGTAACTGAATCCCCAGCAGATAGGCACCAGCAAGACATGGGCGGACAGGGCCTTCAGGTAAAAGGGAGCCGGCAAGTAAAACAAAAGCTTGAATACCACTGCATATATTACCAGAATTGGAATCACCCCGTACATGCTCCAAAAACCAATTATCCCGAGATCGGCCTGGTAAAAGCCACTGTTCATCAGTGCCATTAGGAACTGGCCTGAATCCAAATGTGAGCTCAGGTAGCCGTTCCCCATCAGGTAGCACAGCCAGTGAGGCGAATACTGAAAGATAAAGTAGTACAGCGATTTCCACCTGTTATATTCGGGATCGGACAGTTGCGCCGAAGTTTCATCCACAAACGATGCCCAGTACTTTTCCGTTGACAGGTATGCACCGATAATGAGCAAACCCAATATAATGATGAAGATGTACCGGTACCTTGATTGAATCCTGAAGATCGCATATACCAAAACGATGACGGCGAAAAACAATGTTCCCCTGTTCTGCAGCAAGAAAAGGATGCCGGTCATCAGCATAACAGGCAAAAAATTTCTCAGGCTTACATTTTCTGTGAATTTCTGAACCCTGTAGTAAAGAGGTATCAGCAAAAGAGTGTAGCCCGGCATAAGGTAGCCAAAATCGTTTTTGTCCATACTGAAAGACGCTCTTCCTGCTTCAATGGCAATCTCCCTTGAAGTCGTAATGGGGGCGGGAGACACAGCCTGCCAGAGCCATACGATCATGTACATCACTGTAAAATAGTCAAGCGCTTTGATGATGTCACGCTCGGTGGGCTGGATGCGGAAGAAAACGGGGATGAAGAGGAAGAAAATCAATCTCCTGTTGACAATAAAACTTGTAACAATATCCTGGGACCAGAAAACATATGCTGTTACGAATGAAAGTGCAAAGCCCAGGGAAAGCCAGTAAAAATACCTGTTATACCTGAGCATATTCAAACCCCCGTTCTTTCTTGCATTTCCGAAAAAAAGCCAGCCTGCTGCCATCCAGAATACTGCAAGGACAGGAGTTGTGGTGTTATTGACAACGCTCTCGAAGATCTTCAGATCCCAGGCATTGACGCTCAGGATAAGACAACCTAAAACATAAACTGCTTTATTCATGAAGCCACCATTAATCAGGAAAGAAAACTGAGGGTCAGCGGAAAATCCTTGTAGTAGAAACATTTCTGCATCCCGGCATTGTAGCCTGCCTGGATATCACTTTTATTGTCACCGACAAGGATGCATTTTGAAAGCTCGAGATTGAACTCGGATGCTGCCTGCAGGATCATTCCCGGTTCTGGTTTCCGGCAGCTGCAGTGTCCGTTGAACGCAGGATGATGAGGACAATAGTACACTTTTGTGATTACGATTCCATTTCTCCTGAACTGACCGATCATCCAGCTGGTCAGATCGCAGAATTCTTTTTCATCATACAATTTCCTTCCGATGCCGGATTGGTTTGTAATAACGATGATCAGGTAACCTTCATTCTGGAATTTCCTGCACAGTTCAAAAATTCCTTCTGTGAATTCGAAATCTTCGATCCTGTATAAATGATCCTTTTCAATGTTGATCACTCCATCCCGGTCGAGAAAAATAGCCTTTTTCATATTATGGAAGCTGCATTCCTGTAATCATCGGGGACGCCGATATCGATAAAGGTATCATTGAATACCATTCCCTTAATCCGGCCTGATGCGATTGATTTCTCCAGAATATCATTCTCAAAGGAGCACCTGGCAGGGAAATGTGAATTTTTAAGAAAGCTTGTATTTATAACGTACAAGCCCCCGTTTATCAAACCTTTTTTTCCGGAGCTCTTCTCTTTGAAAGAAACTATATTCTGGTCATTGTCAATCCTTACCGATCCGAAACGATTGCAGACGGGCATCTCTTTTAACGCGACCGTAACCCGGGCTGACGAATTCCTGTGAAGCGAGAAAAGCGCATTGAGGTCAACAGGGAAAAAAGTATCTCCGTTCAATGCAAGAAAGTCCTTTCCACGGATGTAATCCAGGGCGTTCAAAATACCTCCACCAGTTCCAAGCGGCTCAGATTCATAGGCATACACAAGCGGTATCCCTTTGTATTCGCTGCCGAACCAGGATATTACCGCATCCGCCTTATATCCTACCGTCATCAGGATGGAGGTAACATTATATCCGGACAGCCAGTCGAAGACATATTCAAGGAAGGGCCTGTTCCTGACCGGAGCCAATGGTTTGGGAACATCACGGACAACAGCCTGTAATCTTGTTCCGTAACCACCTGCCAAAATCACCGCCTCAGCTCCCATGTTTTCATCATTAATCGACCGATCTCCAGCTATAGGAGCCGGTGTTCACAAAATGAAAATTCACAAAATGACCTTTTCTCCCGCTAAGCGCCTTAACCACATTAAGTTTTTTGACAGGATCGACAAACAGCATCATGAAACCGCCGCCGCCTGCCCCTGAGATCTTTCCGCAATAAGCCCCTGCACCGAGCGCAAGGTCATATATTTCTTCAATATTCTGGTTTGTGATCATGTCGGATGTACCCTTTTTGGCATTCCATGCAGTTCTTATTGTTTCGTAGAGCCTGGGGAAATCACCTTTCAGCACCATCTCCTTAATGATGTAGGAACTCTCTTTTATCTTGTGCATTGCACATAATCGCTTCTGGTCAGAACCAAGAATGTTCATCTGATCCTCGATAATAGTCGCAGATGATCTCGATACCCCGGTGTCGAACAACAGCATCGAGGCTTCGAGCTCACAAACCACCTTTTCCTTTATTTTCAACGGATTTACTATAACCCTGTCGTGATCATAAAATTCGATAAAATTGAATCCCCCGAAAGTTGCGGCATACTGATCCTGTTTGCCTCCGCACATGCCGATATCCTTTCGCTCGATATCATAAGCGAGCTGGGCAATGTCGTAATCTCCCAGTGGAAGATTAAGCCATTCCACAAAAGCCTGAATGATGGCGACAACGATGGTCGAAGATGATCCAAGCCCCGAACCTGCAGGAGCATCAGTATAAGTATATAGTTCAAAACCACAAGGTTTCAGGTTGAAATCCTTTACAAGCCTGTTGTAGATGCCTTTATGCAATGCAAGACAACCGTCAAGCGGAATGCTGTTAATTGTTTCACAGTCAAAATTTTCATTCCTGTCGATGGCATGAATGCAGATTTTGCCATTATTCGTCGGCTTTAGTGTGCAATAAGCATAGAGGTCAATTGTGGCGTTCAAAACACAGCCACCATACAGATCGCAATAGGGACTTACATCGCTTCCTCCGCCGGCAAGGCCAAGCCTGAGGGGGGCTTTTGATCTGATTACCATGATTTCTCAGACATGATCAGCAATATTTTACAAATCAGACGCCGCTTCCCGGCGCTGCCTCTTAAGAACGGAGTGTTTTACAAAGCCGCCCACAAAGTAAAGATATCGTAGAAACATACCGAAGTAGGCAAATGGAAGGATCCCATGCCGGGAATAAAATCTGAGATTCACCTTAATATTATAGATCGATTTCAGCGATGTGAAACTCATCCATATGTCCCTGAGATCTTTTTTCCTGACAAAACCGGTCTCAGACGTATTGTTATATAA
>DATGWQ010000164.1:0-3261 GCA_035299385.1 Bacteroidales bacterium
AACTTTTAAGGTTTTTAACGTTGATCAACATATCGACCTCCTTTTTTAAATCATTAAAAAAGAGTGAAGTTAGACCTGCCTTCACCCGAATATGTTACATAATTTGATTCGAGGTTTGCAAATATCCATCATCATGCGACCTCTTCCCCCGGACCCTTCAAAGCGGGAAGGGGTGCCAATGTAAAAAATCTGTTCGTCTACAGCTGCAATCCCAATGGCTCCTTGTCCAGCACCGGCGACCATTGCTCTATCAGCTTCTTGTATGCCTTCCCCACAGGCCTGATTTTACGGTCGAGGTCGTACAGCCCAAGGGCGTTTACAGTACCGTTATCTTCCCTGAGCGCACTGTCCCAGTCTACCTGGTCGTTCATGCTGTACCAGGTAAAACCAAGAAGGGGAACACCATCCTGGCGAAGCTGGTAGGCATTTATCCATTGTTTCTTAAGCCAGTCGACTGAAAGCGGCTCCTTCAGGTTTGTTTCAGTGTGCATGACAGGAAGGTTATATCTCAGGAAGTATTGATGAGTTATGACATGATACCCGAATATCTCTCCGGAAGCAATTGTTGAACCATCGGATCTCACAAGATGCTCATTGGTGATGTAATAGTCGTTCCCCATAACGCACCTGAGCTTGCTTGCATTGTTCATGAACCATTTGTATTCATCCTTTGTGAGCCCGTTGCTCAGAAGATACTCGTACATTGAAACACTAATGGGCGATCCGTAAACAAGATCGAGGGACAGGAAACGTTTTTCATTAAGGATCTTGGCAAGATGCTGGCATGAAGGATCCTCGGCATGGAAATATTCAGCCGATTCACTCTGAATGAACACCGCCATAGGCTGAATTTTAAGGATGGCCTGGGTCGCAAGGATGTTTGCCCTGCAGAGATTCTTAAGAGCTGTCACAAAATACTGGTCATCAGACAACCTTTCATTCCACCAGCCATATTGCGCCGAGAACATGGCGGTGATGAATATTTCGTTTATGGGCGTATAGAGCCTGCACCACGGAAACCTCCTCGCAAATGCAGTCGCGTATTCCTTGAAGTGTTCGGGAAAATCGGGATTCTGGAAATTTCCAAGCCAGTCAGGAACTCCAAAGTGGCAAAGATCCACAATGGGAGTAATTCCGAGCTCTCTCATTTCCTCAAAAGTTTCATCCGCAAAGCACCAGTTATACCTTCCCGGGGCTATATGCGATGAATAGTACGGTGGGCCGTAACGGAGGAAATCTATGCCGAGCTCCTTTGTAAGCCTGAAATCATCTTTCCAGTACTTATAATGAAATGTTTTCTCCATCTCATCCACCCTTTTGACCGATCCGTCGGGAAGCTCGATGGTGGGATAGCTGTTCTCTATCCCGGTGGCAAACATAAATTTCTTCATCATGAGAAGCAGAGATTAAAGCGATGAATGATTCATGGTTAATGCTGGTTCTTTGCGGAATTCGTCAAGATAACGGCTTACTGCATTGTTAAAAGCAGGAAGCACTATTCCCGAAGAACTCTTCAGAACTGAATACTGCGGACGGGCTGCAGAATATTTCAACCCTGAGGACGGGGCCGCAGAGATGATGTAATCATCCAGGCCCGCCATATTAAGTGTCATTTTAACGAATTCATAATAAGAAACCTCCTCCTGGTTCGAAATATGCCTGATCCCGGATTCGTCATCGATCATCAGGTCGAGAACCAGGTGCACCAGGTCGGGAATATAAGCTGGCGAAATAATGATATCTGAGGCAAGGTGATATTGCCGGGATGAGGTCATTCCCGATCTCAGTATTCTGCCAAGACTGTCATTATCATGCCAGGGATTGAAGAAGGACCCGCTCCTGATAATGAGTGAGGATGGATTGATCTTCAGGATCTTTGCCTCGGCTATGCTCTTTGAAAGGCCATAAAGATTCAATGGGCCCGTAGTATCCTCTTCAGTGTAAGGATGTTTCTTTCGCCCGTTAAATACCTGGTCGGATGAGAAGGTAACAAGCTTGATGTTCATTGACCTGCATGCCTCCGCGAGAATCACAGGACCAATTGTATTTTCACGGAAGCAGGTGTAAGCAGCTTTTTCTGCCTCATCTATCCTGGTGAAACCGGCAGCGTTTATTATACCCCACGGATTTATCTGCCCAAGAATACGGTTAACTGACTCTTCGGAAGCTATATCCAGCATGCTGCGGTCCGAGAGAACATAATTAATTCCTCTCAGGTCGCAGATTTTTGCAAAAGCACTTCCAAGCGAACCTCTTGCACCGATTATCAGCAGGGGCCTGATATTATGTTCCGGTTTTCTTGGGTCATGCAGATTCAACGGTTCGCCCATTTCCCTGTACACGAACCTGTCCCCTCTTCTCCACCATCCGGGTGTTGCAAGAAGATCCTTATAGGGGTTCTGATCCCCGGAGTTCATGGTTTTAATCATTTGGGCAAGCGCAGTGGGGCGGGGCTCTTCCTGCCTTGCATCAAAAATGCCCGGCTCATATTCATTGCGTTTCTCACATAAAAGTGAACTCCAGTCATAGCTGCCAAAAAACGACCAGGCTGTAACGGCCCTGAAATCAATGCCTTTCTGCCTGAGGTCCCTTCCCGAAACCATGGCTTCATTAAACCATCTTAGCTGCTCCTCCCTTGTGCATGCAAGATGCACTTCTGTAAGGGCCAATGGCAAACCATACCTGTTCCACGCTTCTTCAAGCAGCCCGGCTGCGCTTATCTGCAGTGGTTTGTTCACTCTTACAGCTTCAACATCTGCATACTGCTGAAAACCGTTGCCACCCTGGTTCCCGGAAGGATAAATATGCCTGCGCTCATCGAGAAACCTTTCACTCGTTACATAGTAATTGAATCCGCAGATCCCGGGACTAATGGCATTAAGATTGAAAAATTCCAGCTCTTCCTCTCCGATCCCGTTGTCGGTGATATATTTCCACAAGGGATGCTGACGGTTCACTTTCCCGGTAAGAATATCATAAGTGAGCCATCTTCTTTCGTTTTCGAAATCAGCCTGGTACCGGAGACCCGGGGTACTGTATATCCTGCAAAGATCCTCGGTCTGGACCAGTCCGGCTTCCGGATTTACGCTTTTTACAGCCTTCATTGAAAGAATTGTTCCTCTCAGCTCATTTACAAGCATCCTCAGGAAAAACCTGTCGCTTCTCTGATGCGGATACCATATCCCGTATAGACCTGAGAAACGGGCTGTTGTGAGAGGCTCATTAACAGGTGTGTACAGATCTATCCATGGGTATCTTTCA
>DATGWQ010000165.1:0-8465 GCA_035299385.1 Bacteroidales bacterium
GCGATCAACCTTGTAAGATTACAGAGCAACAGGGGCAAGACCGACGCAGTGAGGGAAGGTCTTAAACATGCTAAAGGAGAATTCATTCTGCTGCTTGATGCAGATCTAAAAAATCTTGATCACCGCGAAATAGATCTTGCAGCTGTTGCCTTCTTCCGGGCCGGGAATCTCGATATGCTGATTCTCAGGAGGATAAATGCCGTATTTTATGTGAGGCTGTACAGGGCTGACATTCTTTTTACCGGTGAACGCATTCTGAAGAAAGGCGATCTTGTTACAATACTGGATGGAGACGTCAACGGCTGGCAGCTGGAATCCGCCATCAATACATGGATGTACCTTAATGGTAAAAATGTTTCCTGGGTCGCTCACTCCGGAATCAACTGTGACAAGCAGGCTAAATGGGGAACGCTGAACGGCATCAGGCTCAACCTGAGAACATATTCCGACATGGTATCTGCAGCAGGTTTTAACAATATAATGAAGCAGATCTTCTTTTTTGCAAGGAGCGAACTCCGTCTCCAATAAATTTTCTGCTAATTTTGATAACATTAGATTAAACATATTGTTACACTGTTTAAATCTGAATCGCCATGTTATCAAAAGTCATCAAACCCCGTCACATTCTTTCATTTATCCTGATCCTGTCATTTTCCTTGCATGCTTTCAGCCAGTCGATCGAAGGAGACTGGTACGGGAAAGCAGATATACAGGGGATGCAGCTGCGCATAAATGTTCATGTCAATAAAATCGCAGACGGTTATACTTCGACCTGGGACAGCCCCGACCAGGGGGCAATGGGTATTCCCTCCACAACGACAACTTTCAACTATCCCGATTTCTCCTTTACGCATGCAGGGGCAGGATTAAGGTATGTTGGAAAAGTGAATTCTTCTTACACTGAAATTACAGGAAAGATTCTTCAGAATGGGACGGAGACTGAGGTTAACTTCAGCCGGGAGCAGATAAAAGCTGCAGCCGGAAGCCTTTCTGATCTCCAAACCAAATACGATAAAAAGGAAGTTTATATAACCATGCGGGACGGGGTGAAGCTGTTCACCTCAATATACACTCCAAAGGACACGACATCGCCGCACCCTGTTCTCATCAACAGAACACCATATAATATAGAGCCCGGCGGCCCCGGGAACTTCAATTTCTTCATGCAGGCATATGCCAGGTATACAACTGACAATTATATCATGGTTTTCCAGGATGTACGAGGAAGATACATGAGTGAGGGTAAATTCGAGGATATCCGCCCTGTAATACCTGAAAAGAAAAGCAACACCGACACGGATGAATCGACAGATACCTGGGACACCGTTGACTGGCTTATAAAAAATGTGAAGGGCCACAATGGAAACGTTGGCATCTTCGGCATCTCTTATCCCGGTTTCTATTCCACAATGGGCATAATCGGCGCCCACCCGGCAGTAAAAGCTGTCTCTCCCCAGGCGCCGGTGACCGCCTGGTTCATTGGTGACGACTTTCATCACAATGGCGCCTTTTTCCTGCTCGACTGCTTTGAGTTTTATTACAGCTTCGGTCATGATTTCAAATCTCCGTCGAGAAGAGGATTCCCGCGGTTCACCTGGCCTTCCCCCGACAGCTATGAGTTCCTGCTCGACATGGGTGCAATTAAAAATATAACTGCAAAATATTTTGGCGACAGCGTAAAATTCTGGAACGATGCCTTTTCACATCCGAACTATGATGAGTTCTGGAAAGCAAGGGACCCCAGGCAATATCTTAAAAATGTTAAACCTGCGGTAATGACAGTCGGCGGATGGTTCGACGCGGAGGATCTTTATGGCGCCCTTCATACATACAAAGCCATTGAGCAACAGAATCCGCAATCGACAGACAACATGCTTGTAATGGGACCCTGGTTCCACAGCCAGTGGGCAGCCGGGAAGTCGGAAAAACTCGGAAACATTTATTGGGGAATGGATGCAAATAAAAAATTTCATGAACTTGAGAAAAAATTCTTCGATTATTACCTGGCGGGCAAAGGAGCAGAAGAATTTCCCGAAGCGGAGATCTTCATAACCGGATCAAATGAATGGCGCGGTTTCACTGAGTGGCCTCCGAAAAACGCTGAAAAGAAAAATCTTTACCTGATGCCTTCAGGCGGCCTTTCTTATTCCACGAACCGAATGGACCTGAGCGCCGATGAATATGTTTCTGATCCCTGGAATCCTGTGCCTTACACAGAAGATATTCATCAGCGACGAACAACAGAATACATGACAGACGACCAGCGGTTTGCCTCCAGGAGGCCAGATGTAATGGAATACCAGACAGATATTCTCAATGAAGATGTCACGCTTACAGGCCCGCTCACCGCCGACCTCTTCGTCTCTACAACCGGAACGGATGCAGATTATATTGTAAAGCTCGTGGATGTCTTCCCCGACAGTGCAAAAAACATTCATCCCGATGTGAAGGTCCCTTTGGGTGGATACCAGATGCTGGTGAGGGGAGAGGTGTTCAGGGGAAGGTACCGCAACAGCTTCGAAAAACCCGAAGCATTCACTCCTTCCAAAGTCACGGAAGTGAAATATGAGCTGCCCGATGTGGCCCACACCTTTAAAAAAGGTCACAGGATAATGGTGCAGGTCCAGAATTCATGGTTCCCCCTGGTCGACAGGAACCCTCAGAAATTCGTCGATATATACCACTGTTCAGACAGCGATTTCAGGAAGGCTACAATGAGGATTTATCATGATACAAAATATCCCTCGCACCTGCAGGTAAATGTCCTGAAATAAAAGAATTCCGTAATTAATTACGTAATTTTCTGTTTATTAAAAAGTTACACAGAGGTTCAATATTCTATTATTCCTCTGTGTCTTCTCTGTGGTTCTCTGTGTAACTGAATGGCCTAGTTTGCCTGCGACAATCTTCCGATGTGAAGCTCCTTCTGAGTCTTCGAAAGATCCTGGAAAAGAGGATGATCACGGAGTTCTTCCGCACCTTTTATCTTATTTACATTGACAATAACAATATCTCCCATTCCCTTTCCAAACTCCCCCTTGAAATCGTAGAATCCCGCCATCACAACAAGCTTTCCGGCAGCAATGAGATCCTTGTATTTCTTACAGGCTATGTTTACCTGGTAGTCGAGGTTTCTTTCAATGACGTGCGTGTGAAGGTTGTCAGCATTATTGCCGGTCCCGATCTCTTTTATTGATGGCCTCAGGAAATCCAGTTCGTGCTTTATATTGAAAGATTCATCCTCGAATCCTTTCAGATACGCCTTTATTGCACCGCAGTCCGAATGACCGAGGAACATCAGCATGGGCGTCTTCAGATGGTAAATGCCATAGTCCACGGAACCCTCGGTAGATAGTATCTGGTTGCCGATATTCTGAATGGAGAAAACCCTGTTTGAAGTATCCGGCATCAGCGAGTTCAGCGGAACCCTCGAATCGGAACAGGTGACAAGGGTAAGATAAGGCTTCTGCTCAAGGCTGAAGCTTTCGAAATACTCTCTCGGGTGTGTTTGCGTGAAGTAATTGTTGCCGAGAACAATCTGCGCCACAATTTCCGGAGGAAGAACTGTTTTCGGCTTCACCGGTGCTTTCTTTATATCCGGCTCCCTCTCTCCTATTGCTGTTACCACAACATCATGAAGAGTGTCGCGACGGCTCACATGACCTAAAAGATTCTCAATATTCTCAAACCGGAGAATGTCCCTGACCTCTGAATGTGCCTCTGCAACTTTGAGCTCGATACCTTTTTCCTTAAGGTTGTAATAAAGCCTTCTTACAAGCCGGGCCCCGCTGCTGTCGATGGTTGCCGAGGTGCTGAGATCGAAAATCACCACCTTCAGAGTCGAGCTCATCTCCTTTACCCTGGCCCACACACGTGTGTAAACTGACGCAACATTGAAGTAGACAAGAGGCGATTCTACCCTGAACAGCAACACGCCCGGGATAAGCTCATTATCCGGATGCCTCTTGATGTCTGTGTACCTGTTTGTCCCGGGGATCCTTCCCAGGAATGCAATATGCGGATTCGAAACATTCCGGATGATCAGGATAAGCGAAAACAGCGCTGCAATCAGAACCCCTTGCAGTATATTCAGGACGATAACGCTTATCATTGCAGTCATGGCAATGATGAAATCGAGCTTGTTCACCCTGAACATTCTTTTCATTTCCGGTATGTCGAACAAACCCCTTATTGCTACCAGCACTATGGCGGCAAGGATCACCATGGGAAGATTCTTCAGCAAGCCTGTCAGGAACATGAGGCAAACAGCTATTGCAAATGATGCGAATATCAGAGATAAAGGTGTTTTTGCACCGGCCTTCTCATTGACTGCCGACTGTGAAAGGCCTCCGCTGACCGGGTAACCCTGGCCGAGTGAAGTCATAAGGTTTGCCACACCCAAAGCCAGCAGCTCCTGTCTTGCATCTATCTCGTAACCATTATTCTGTGCAAGCGTGCGGGCAGCTGAAACACTCTCGATATACGCAAGCAGGAAGCAGGCAAAGGCAAGCGAAAGGACACTGCCGATATCATGCATATTAAGCTCGGGAATGCGCAATGCCGGGAGGCCTGACGGGATAACCCCGACAGTTTTGAATCCCATGTTTCGCAGCGGGGTGAATGTTATTGCCACTATCGACAGCGCAACGACAACTATGGCAACAGGCTTGCCCGGGAACAATTTTATGCCCGCCACCAGCATTGCTATGGCCGCAATGCCAAAAATAAGCACAGCCGGGTTTGTATCGGGCAGCTGAGTGATAAGGCTGGAGATCCTCTGAAAGAAAGTATTCCCGCCTCCCGGAACACCGAAGAGCTTGGGCAGCTGTGTAAGTCCGATCGCTATTGCTGCACCTGCCTTGAACCCTACAAGAACCGTTTCGCTGATGAAGTTGATTATACTGCTGAGCCGTAGAAAATATGCTATGATGCTCATACCTGCAAAGACAAGCGCAGAAAGGGAAGCGAGGTCTGTCCAGCGTTGCACATCACCTTTTGCAAGACTTGCCAGTGTCACCCCGATAAGCATCGAAATTGCCGAGGTGGGCCCCACTGCCAGCTGTTTGCCGGTCCCCAGGAGGGCATAAAATATACCTCCTATCAGGTATCCGTAAACACCATATTGCGGCGGCAGCCCTGCAAGGGTTGCATAAGCAAGCGAAACGGGTATCGCATAGGCTGCAAGAGTTATTCCTGCAATCGAATCATTGCCGAGAATTTTTAGGGAATAACCTTTTAACCAGCTGACGGAAGGAATAAATCTTGAAAGTTCATTCCTGAAAGAATAGCTATTTGTCATAAAGGCAGGATAACTGCCACTAATGTAATATATTTCAGAAAATTACAATAATTTACTCTTAATTTCCTTTGTGTTCCTTAGTGCAAACCTTCGTGTCCACAAAGGAAAAGCACAAAGGTGCACTAAGGGAGTTATTGAGTTACAGCCTTTCTGGTTGTTGCAGGCTCTGCACCCGAATGTATTTTATAAAGCCTTCCGAAAGTCTCCTGTGCCGCTTTCACCAGCTCAGCATAAGGCCTGTCGGTGACATCCACAAACCCGATATTATAATTCTCCCCGTCATTCCGGCCTGTGCATGGCTGGTCGATCCACTGGAACCAGTGAGTGCCGATGATTGCAGGGTGAGCAGCTGCGTTTTCAACATAATACCTGTAAGCTGCTCCTCTCTCCTCCTGGTTAACAGCCTGGGCCAATCCGGGTGCAAGTCCTCTTCCGGGAACACCGAAATGAAATTCACCGATGATCATCGGCAAACCGGTAATATTGTAGAACCTTTTGATATTTTCAGGGTTCACGGTGTATCCATAGCTGTTAAAGCTGAATACATCGAATCCTTTCGAGGCCCTTATTACCGCTTCCGGAGCTGAACCTCCGAACCTCAGGCCAAGATTCAGATGATTGGGATCATGTTTCTTTATTGCCGTGTTCACAATATTTATGAACCGCGAGTATGTTTCAAAAACAAAATCCTTTCGCTTTTCAGGAGTGTCGCCGGCTTCGAGATATTTTTTAAGAGCGGCCTGCATCGGCGTAGCATCACCTTTAAGTATCACATTCACCAGCTCGGCTTCACGGTTTGGCCAGGCCGGCTCGTTTCCGATAAAATATCCTAGCAGGTAAGGATCATTTTTCTTCGGTGCGCACTGGAGCAGCGCTGCTTCATACACCATTTTCTCATAGGCCGGATCATACACGTCGGGCATTCCCATCTGTCCTGTTTCGATACCCCAGCCCCTGAGGGTTGCCACATAGGTCTTTTTATGTGTGCTGCCCAGGCCGGCATCTGACCAGTTTGCAATTGTATTCAGTCCCCAGTTGTCCATTCTCCTTACAGTGAAATCAGACCATTTTTCGTACCAGTTCTGTCCGAAACGGCGGTACAGGTTCCAGGTGAAAAAGGAATAATTTGCAGGCCTTTTCTGATTTGCAGCCTGTTCCTGGCTGGCGGCCGGCATGGCAGCCGCAATTTCTTCCGATGGCGGGAGGGCTTTGAAAATGTATTCTCGTCCCCTGATCCTTGCAAATTCAGATCTTGGCCCTATACCTGTCGATCCGGTGGAATAAAAAAGATAACCTTCGGGATCAACAAACCACCAGGTGCTGTCAATTTTCTCAACCCTGAAGAAACCCGTGGCCTTTAATTTTTTTTCCATGAAGCCTCCGAATTTTGAAATTTTGAAGTTCCCCGGCCGAAGCTCCTTATCCTCCTGGTTCCAGGATGTCATAAGATCGTCAGTTGTCCTGGCCTTGCCCTGCCAGTCAGCAGGTATCCACTGACCGAATTCATCCACAAGCGGAACAGGCTCAAATATCGTATCCTGGACATCCGCCGTCAGTTTCAAATTCCGTATCTCAAGGGTCGGGGATCCGATCGGAAGCCTCATTGAAACACTGATCGAATCAACCTTGTTTATTGATCCGACCTGGCTTGAAAATCCAATCCAGTAACCGGGTCTTGCCGTTTTTCCTATTGCTGCAAGGTCCATTCCCTTTGTATTTCTTGTCTGGAAGTGCACAAGTGGCAGGGAAGCTCTTACCCATGCTCCCTGGAAAGGCTGTATGGTGAGCCGGCGGACACCTGCACTGTCATAGAGCTTAAGATCGAACTTCTGTGTTGTCGATGACTTCATTTCGAAAGTCATGTATTGAAATGAAGACCAGTCTGCAGGTATGTCCCTGTTCAGGTCCTTCACTGCCCATTTCTGCTCAAACTGCTTTCCCTCGAACTTGACTACTTTCGGTTCGGGAGGTTTTGGTTTGCATGAAGCCAGGGAGATGATAGCCAGGAAGATGAGAATGTTTTTCATGATTCAGGTTGGTTGGTTGAGATCAAATGTAAATAAAAAAACTGTTGCTGGTTCCCGGGTGCAGGGTGCTGGTTCAGTTGCAAATATTCCTTTGTGTCCTTTGTGATGACCTTTGCGTCCTTTGTGGTTAAGGTTTTTTGGATCGAATTTTGAGGAATTATTTTATGCAGATTGTTTAAACATGAAACAAAAGGAGCATATGAGGACCTTCCTGTACTCTCTGATCGTTATCCTTATTTCGGCTTCATGCAGCAGTCACAGGGATAATGTAACATCGCGGCTGACACTCACCCGGAGCTCGACCGAATATTCAAAGGCTTTAAAGAATGGCACCAACGGCGATCCTTTTACACTCAGGGATTTCATTGTAAAAGATGATTCAGCCTATCTTACCGTTTCATACGGAGGAGGGTGCAAAGAGCATAAATTTGAGGTGATCTGGAGTGAAAAGTATCATAAAACAGATCCTCCGGAAACGGGTATTATCGTCGTCCATGATTCAAACGGGGATAATTGCAAGTCACTGATCACCGAAACATTTGCATTCAATATCGCTGAACTTACAGGGCCCGTTGCTTACAATACGGTGCTTATCAATGTACTGAACGGCGCTTCCCTCTCAGATTCGCTTACTGCAGGAGGCTGGAATCCTCCCGACAGGGATGCATACCAGGTTGTATTTCCGCAGGGAACTGAATGCCAGGTTGAAGTGACCGCCTCCACGGTTGTATGCGGGGCCGGCTTGTACAACAATCTATGGCTTGCATTGAATGACAGTGTAAGCTCGGGGGTTCCCGGCCATTACTTTAAAAAATATCTTCAGCCTGTTGCTCTTACCGATGCGACAAAAGGATTTGTGCCTGTACCGGGTAAGAAGTACCTTATCGGAGCGACTATCCAGAGGGAACACCCATATCAGAATGTTGTGGTTTGTCTTGCTTTTTCAGGCCCTTCTGTGCCGGTAAAGATAAATTGTGCTGCCGAATTGAAATGAGAATCATATTAAAAAAAATCCTTTGTGCCCCTGGTGCTGTCCTTAGAGTCCAAAGGTTTACACGAAGGAACACAAAGGAAATTACAGGATTAAATCTGTTCCGTTTATTTCCAGTTCACCATCGGTGACTTATGATAATCAATAG
>DATGWQ010000166.1:0-7809 GCA_035299385.1 Bacteroidales bacterium
TATTATCATTGATCCCCTGCGGGGAAAGGGAATTCCTGCACAATGTCAAACCCCGCCAGGGTTTCAGAAGAATGATGCAGGTATTTACCCCGGGTGTTGTCACCGGTGGTTTTCATTGATCCCCTGCGGGGAAAGGGAATTCCTGCACAATGTCAAACCCCGCCAGGGTTTCAGAAGAATGATGTACGCATTTACCCCGTTGTTGGCCGGTAATTATTTATATAAAACTGTATTACAGCCATTTATGAATTGTTTTTATTTGCCCGTAGGGCATCAATGATAATAGCTGATGAATTAAGAATATTGCTCAATTTGCCCGTAGGGCATTAATGATAATTTCAGCCACCTGAAACAGATCTGATCTTTTGCAGAAGCAGGTCTGTGTCCAGCTCATCACCTTCCATGATGATCCGGGCACGGCTGTAGAATTTTTCTCTTTCGCCAAGCTTGTTTTCAATATAATCCTGGAGATCATCCTTGTCGATACCTCTTATCAGGGGTCTTTCGGTTTTGGAATATAACAACCTGCTTTTCAGCTGACCGGGCGTCAGCCTGAGGTATATTGTTATGCCTTCGCCCAGCATATAATCCATGTTCCCGTCATGACATGGGGCGCCTCCGCCGGTGGAAACGACAATCTGTTCCTGTGAAAGGCTGCGGAGTATTTCAGTTTCAAGGGCACGGAAATATGATTCCCCTTCAGTTGAGAAAATTTCAGGAATCTTCCTGCCGGCTTTCTGCTCGATAAGAAAATCGAGATCGATGAATGTCCAGCCGAGCAATGTGGCAAGCTTCCTTGCGGCAGTGGTCTTGCCGCTTCCCATAAAACCCACCAGGTATATCTTTTTGTCGGGCATCAGAGCTCAAGCTTCATCTGGGCTGGGTCTTCATCAGCAGGAGGATGACCGGGCTCATCATCATCGTCCGGTGATTCTGATTCTTCAGTTACAGGTTTGCTTTCTTTCAGAACAACAGGTTCAATCTCCTGTATGTTCTGTACAGTGTAGCTTGTCAGCCGCTTGCCCTTTGCCTTAAAGCTCTTGACGGCAATGAACTCCGCCACCTCGACGATTTCATTTTCCCTGTCCTTGTGCTTTCCCCCGAAGCTGATCTCCAGCCTCGGATACTCGACTTCCGTAATGCTTACAAGCTTCGAATCGGGGTGCTCGTTTATGAAGCACATGGGCTTTTCAGATTCTTCTGCCGTGAAGCGTTTAACGTAATAGAATCCCTGCTCGGCATCCCAGTATACTGCAGAATAAACCACGCCCGGCCTGTATTTCTCAATGATCAGGATATTGTCTTCAAAATGGTTCGAAAGATCAAAACCCGTTATCCTGAAGAAACCGTTTTTTGTAATGACAAGGATCTTGTCATCAGCGCTGAACTCACCAAGGTAGTTGCCTCTTCCGTCAACATTCAGCCTGAACACGGCATCGTCGAACCATATCTTCCTTCCGCCAAGTGTCGATAATCCTTTCTCCTTAAGGGCAACCTTGTGCACGGGATTCCTGGTAAGAATATTTCCCATCGATGATTTGCCCTTTATGGCCATCGACCCGAAGTCAAATTCAAAGACAAGCTTCTTCAGGCGTGCCTTTGGCTTGTGGTGCACCCTTATCACCTCGGCTTCCCCGTTGGGGTTTACGCTCATGTAGACGATCTTCGAGCCGGGGCTTCCTTTCGTGAGGTTGTACTCTTTGTCGCGGGTCAGTCCCGAGATGGCGCAACGTTTGGCCATAAGATTGCCGTCTTTCCCATCCTGGTAGACTACATTATATATAGTCCGCTCATCATTTTTAAGGAAGACCCCCACGTGAAGAATATCATTTCCCACGAAAATCTTATCATCGACTTTCACGATCTTGTATACCCCGTCTTTCCTTATAATGAGAATATCATCGATATCCGAGCAGTCGCAGATGAATTCATCCTTTTTGAGCCCGGTGCCGATAAATCCTTCCTTGAAGTTGGCGTACATCTTCGCATTGTTTGCCACAACCTTTGTTGCTTCAATGGTATCGAAGCTCCTGATCTCGGTTTTTCTTTCCTTTCCTTTCCCGTATTTCTTTTTTATCTGCTTGAAGTAATTGATAGTATACGGAATGATGTTGTTCAGATGATTTTTTACTTCCTCAAGCTCCTCTTCAAGTCCTTTGATGTGCTCATCAGCCTTTTTTATGTCGAATTTTGAGATCCTTTTGATCTTTATTTCAGTAAGCTGGATGATGTCCTCACGCGTGACTTCGCGGAGAAGCTTCTTTTTGTAAGGCGTCAGTCCCTTATCTATTGTGCTTATGACTGATTCCCACGTCTCTGAATTTTCAATGTCGCGGTATATCCTTTTTTCAATGAAGATCTTTTCAAGCGAGGACATGTGCCACTCTTCCTCAAGCTCTGCCTTTCGTATGTTCAGCTCCGACCTGAGGAGCTCGACTGTCCTGTCAGCGGAACGTTTAAGGATAGTGCTGACCCCCATGAATGAAGGCTTATCCTCTTCAATCACACAGGTATTGGGAGATATAGAGTATTCACAATCCGTAAATGCATAAAGTGCATCGATAGTTTTGTCGGGTGAAGTGCCCGGAACCAGCTGAATGACTATCTCGACATTTGCAGCGGTGTTGTCGTCGATCTTCTTTATCTTGATCTTTCCCTTCTCGTTAGCCTTGATAATGGACTCGATAAGGGTTGAAGTCGTCTTTCCGTAAGGGATCTCAGTTATGATAAGCTCTTTCTTGTCTACCTTTTCAATTTTGGCCCTTACCTTGACAGCCCCTCCCCTTTGTCCGTCATTGTATTTGGAAACATCGATCATTCCGGCTGTGGGAAAATCGGGGTAAAGAACGAAATCCTTTCCCTCGAGATAGTCGATTGTCGCATCGATCAGCTCGTTGAAGTTATGCGGCAGTATCTTTGAAGCGAGTCCGACTGCGATCCCTTCTCCTCCCTGTGCAAGGAGAAGCGGAAATTTTACCGGCAGAGTGACAGGTTCCTTGTTCCTGCCGTCGTATGAGAGCTTCCATTCCGTGGTTTTCGGATTGAAAACAACATCCAGGGCGAACTTCGAGAGCCTGGCTTCAATATACCTGGGAGCAGCGGAACCGTCGCCCGTGAGAATGTTGCCCCAGTTTCCCTGTGTGTCGACAAGAAGATCACGTTGCCCGAGCTGCACGAGTGCATCGCCGATAGATGCATCCCCGTGAGGGTGGAACTGCATCGTATGTCCGATTATGTTAGCCACCTTGTTGAAACGGCCGTCATCCATCCGGCGCATGGAATGCAGGATACGCCTCTGGACAGGCTTCAGACCGTCGTGCAGATGGGGCACTGCCCTTTCAAGGATAACATAGGAGGCATAGTCAAGGAACCAGTCCTTGTACATGCCCGACAACGGTGTCACTGTATGAAGCGCGACCGGCCCTTCATTCAGTTCTGCATTTTCCTGTTTCCTGATTCCGGATTCTTCTGCCATCTCTCCTCCTTATGCTATACGGCTTTCTCTTTCTTCAAGAGGTTTCTCTTCTTCAACCATGTCATCCTCTGTCCTCAGGTTACCGATAATGAAATCCTGTCTCTCGGGAGTGTTCTTTCCCATATAAAAATCGAGGTATCCGTTCACGGTATCGTTTTTCTTCAACCTCACAGGCTCGAGCCTTATATCCTTTCCGATAAAATGGCTGAACTCTTCAGGGGATATTTCACCCAGCCCTTTAAAGCGTGTTATTTCAGGATTTGGTCCGAGGGAAGCTATTGCCTTCATTTTTTCATCATAAGTATAACAATAGCGGGTTTCTTTCTTGTTTCTTACCCTGAAAAGCGGGGTCTGAAGGATAAAGACATGTCCTTTCTTCACGAGGTCGGGGAAAAACTGGAGGAAGAAAGTCAGCAGCAAAAGTCTTATATGCATCCCGTCCACGTCGGCATCGGTGGCGACAACGACATTGTTGTAGCGTAGATTTTCGATGCCTTCCTCTATATTCAATGCAGCCTGGAGAAGGTTGAACTCCTCATTCTCGTATACAATCTTCTTTGTGAGGCCGTAACAATTAAGCGGCTTGCCCCTGAGGCTGAAAACCGCCTGGGTCTCAACATTCCTTGATTTGGTGATCGATCCGCTCGCGGAATCTCCTTCCGTGATGAATATTGTGGAATCGAGTTTGTTGGGATCGCTTGTATTGAAATGGATCCTGCAGTCACGCAGCTTTTTATTATGCAGGCTGACTTTTTTGGCCCTGTCCCTTGCAAGCTTCTGTATAGATGAAATCGCCTTCCTCTCCTTTTCCGATTCCTGGATCTTCTTCAGAAGGATATTGGAAGTCTCGGAGTTCTTATGGAGATAATCATCGAGCTGTTTCTTTACAAAGTCAACGATGAAGTTTCTCACAGAGGGACCATTCGGCCCCATATCTTTGGACCCCAGCTTGGTCTTTGTCTGTGATTCAAAGATGGGCTCTTCGACTTTAATGCTTAATGCGGCGATGATTGAGGATCTTATATCGGAAGCGTCAAAGTCTTTCTTGTAAAATTCCCTTATCGTCTTCACAATGGCTTCACGGAAAGCGATCAGGTGCGTTCCTCCCTGCGTTGTGTTCTGCCCGTTTACAAAGCTGTAATAGTCTTCGCCATATTGCAATCCGTGGGTGAAGGCCACTTCAATATCCTCGCCAAAAAGATGGATTATCGGGTAGAGGCCTTCCTTGTTCATGTTTTCGTTAAGAAGGTCTGCAAGCCCGTTGCGTGAAAAGAATTTGTTTCCGTTATAATTGATGACGAGGCCTGTGTTCAGGTACACATAGTTCTTCATCATGGCGTCGATGTACTCCGACATGAAGAAATAATTCCCGAACATCTCCTCATCGGGCGAAAAGATCACCTCCACCCCGTTTTCCTCGGTTGTTGAAGCAAGGGGATGATCTTTCACGATGACCCCATGAGTGAATTCTGATATCTTGATCTGGCCGTCGCGGATCGATCTGATAACAAAATTTGAAGACAGCGCATTTACCGCTTTCACACCGACGCCATTCAGACCTACCGCTTTCTTGAAAACCTTGGAATCGTATTTCGCCCCGGTATTCATCCTGGCAACAGCATCGACAACTTTTCCAAGTGGTATACCGCGGCCATAATCGCGAACCCTTACCTCCCTTTCATTGACAGTGACATCGATCTTTTTCCCGAATCCCATCATGAACTCATCGAGAGCGTTATCCATCACTTCCTTGAGAAGCACATAAATACCGTCATCGTGTGATGAGCCATCGCCCAGCTTGCCGATATACATACCCGGCCTGAGCCTGATGTGTTCCCGCCACTCCAGTGTTTTGATATGTTCTTCTGAATAACCTGCTACTGACATATTTCAGAAATTTGGCGCAAATATAACTAATTAACCCCAGCGGTACACCGGCATTTTTTCAACAATAAACGTGGGTTTTTACACCTAAATTGCTAAGCATGGGCATTTTGAGCTGAGGAATAAAAAAAACAAGTCCGAAAAAGTACGGATAGTACTTCGATTAAGCAAGCAAGCCGGGTGGAATGTCCCGGAGAAATAGATTAAAAAGAATTACGTAATTTATTACGGAATAAATTACGTAATTCTTTGAAATATCGCAGCAGTAAAACAGCAGGTATGTTCATTATTAATGAAAAAATACGAAATTGTGCAAATTCTTGAATTCATCATTATCAGCTAATGAACCGGACTGTCGCTCCCCTCTGTATTTTTTTTCTGATCATCATCAATTCTGCGTTTCTGAACGCCCAGAGGAATTCGGAAATAAATTTTACTGAGGATGACGGATTGCCTGGCATGCCGGTTTTGGATGTCCTGAAAGACAGAAAAGGCATCATCTGGGTGGCGACAAACAACGGCATTGCCAGGTACGATGGAGATGAATTCAGTCATGTCGACGATCAGGCCGGGAAGCCGATGCTGATGGCGAGTGCACTCGCATGCGGACGCGGTGATACAATTTATTGCGGGTCAAACAAAGGCGGTCTTGCAGTAATTGTCAATGATTCTTTA
The DNA here is from genome assembly GCA_035299385.1 of Bacteroidales bacterium. Classification (GTDB taxonomy): domain Bacteria; phylum Bacteroidota; class Bacteroidia; order Bacteroidales; family VadinHA17; genus LD21. Next base: position 6,035 of record DATGWQ010000166.1, read on the forward strand.
AAAAAGATCATTCATAATCCGGATAAAACTTCCGATAAGATAAGAAAACTGTACTACAGTGGTTATTACAACCTCCTGGTAACCGGTACAGAGGATGGTATTTTCATCCTGAAGGACAGTGTATTTATAACGGTTCCCGTTGCCCATAAGAAGGCGATAAAAGCTCTCATCACATCGTTTTCAGGGCGGGATTCACTTATTTATTTCACAGTTGCAGATATAGGGTTGTTCAGATTGATCATAAACAGGGAAGCACCACAAAAATCCATCGCTCAAAGAATATCCGCATTGGAAGATTATTCCTGCCTCCTTTCAGGCAACAAGATCTACGGCACCAGTTACAATATGATCAATTGCTCGGATCTGACAATCCCTTCAATCAAATCATACCATTCTGTGCTTGACTCCTCTTTCTTTTTCTGGTGCCTGGCACCATATGGAAGAGGCTTAATTGTGGCAGGCGGCCTGTCGTATGAGAAATTCAAAGGAGACGTTGTCGTATATGATCCCGGGGATAATAGCTGCCGTCCGCTGATAAGAGATGGAAATATCCATACTGTCAATTCAATTTTCAGTGATTCAACCGAAAGGATTGTCTGGATAGCCAGGGATAACGGGCTTACAGCTGTTTTTGAATCCCCCTTTGAGCTCACTGCCATGCCCGGGAACATTAAGATAATCGATGCCGGATTCACAGGCGACTCGCTATATGTCCTTGCATCGGAAGGTATTTTCCTGAGAAAAGACGGCAACTTCATTCCATACATTTCCAAAGAAAAGATCATCAATACGGCCGGCAATTTCTTCAGTGAAAGCAGTGCCTCTCGCACACGGGATCTGATGTACAATAATGGCTACAAAGAACTGGCTTCCCTGGAACAAAATGGCAACCTGCTGTTTGTGAGCACGCAGAAAGGTGCATTGTCCATTCCTGATCTCAGGCAATATCTTCCTTTTCCGGCAGGAACATTCAGGCTTGCAGGTGAAAAAAACGCTTATTCACAGTTTAATAATGTGCCACTCAGATATTTCCTTTCATACAGGGATTCAATAAGCTGGATTGAGCCTGAAGGTAAGGATGGACCTGCCCATGACATTGACGAAATAATCGAATCCAATGGCATTTACTACTGCAGATCGTTAACTTCCGGGTTGTTCATCATTAAAAACAATATTGTCTACAGGATGACAGACGAAAACTCCGGCATTGACAATTATATATCCGGCATCGACACCGACCCGGATGGAAATGTCTGGTGTGCTTCAGCCATTGGTACCCTGTTCGAAATAGGATTTTCGGATTCGGCTTTTGTGAAGAGCAGAACAGAGCTTCTGAATGACGGGTATAATGGTAACACATGCAAGTGGATAAAATTCAGCGGCAAATACCTTTTCTTCGGCACAAATAAAGGATTAAGCGTAATAAGCAGAAGCAAGCTTCGATCTCAGAATCCTTCTGTCGACTATTCATTCAATGAGCATAACGGGTATGATTTAATTTCAGCGCATTCACCTTTTACTGATCCGAACGGCAGGATATATTTACATTCTGAAAACGCTGTAATCTCGATCGACACCGTTTTCAGAGCGCCGGGAAAAGCCAAATTGTACATCAATAACCTGAAGATCAATGGAAGAGAAACAGCTTTCTCCGATGGATCTGATATGGATATGAATTACGGTGAGAAACAGATTGCATTCACCTTCAAGATATTGAAATACCCTTCGAGCAAGAACTTCAGTTACCGGTACAAAGTGAATTCTGATGAATGGAT
>DATGWQ010000167.1:0-6336 GCA_035299385.1 Bacteroidales bacterium
AGGTATTTCTGATGTCATCAAGATATACATATATATTATACATCCTTCTCCTTTTCACTTATGACCTGAGCGGCCAGAAACCATCAGTTTATGAGGTGAGCAGGATGAATTTTTCAGAAAACGGCTTCAGCGATATTTCGCCTGTTATGGTAAATGACGGCGTGATCTTCTGTTCCAACAGGCGCTTCAGCACGGTAAAGGACAGGGTCGGCTTCGATGGCAGCCGTCTTTATAACCTTTACATTTCGAAACCAAAAGACAGTACACGCTGGTCAAGGCCTGAGATGCTTGAAAGCGACAGGATCGAGCGGTTCAATAACGGGCCGTTGTCAGTCTCGGCAGACATGAAAACAGTTTATTTTACAAGTGAAGTAGTGACTGACAAACAGGCTAAAAGGAGGAAATTCAGGAATCACAGCGGGATATTCATAGCGGATCTTTCCGGCACAAGGCTGACCGGGATAAGGCCTTTCGCATACAACAGCAACAGCTACGAGGTCGGTCATCCCTCGGTAAGCCACGACGGCAAATTCCTGTATTTTGCATCCGATATGCCTGGCGGACAGGGAGGCTCTGATATATATTACTGTGAATTTATTAACGGAAGCTGGTCGAAGCCGGTGAATATGGGCCCGAAGATCAATACTCCGAAATCGGAGAATTTTCCCTGCATTCATCCTTCCGGCAAGCTTTATTTCACCTCTGACAGGCCGGGCGGAAAAGGAAGGCTGGATATCTGGTCGACTTCATTTTATGACGGTGCATGGGATGATCCTGTATTATTACCCGAACCTATCAACTCTTCTTCCGACGATTTTGCTTTCTGTGCCGCTCCCGATCTTCAGACAGGATATTTCTCTTCAAACCGAAGGGCCGACGATGATGTCTTCCGGTTTACTTCCACGATAATACGAAAGGCAAACTGCAGCGAGCTGATCGAAAACAGCTATTGTTTCAGGTTCTACGAGGAAAATGCCGTCAAATATGATTCAATACCTTTTATATTCAGGTGGACTTTCAGTGACGGAACAAAGATGGAAGGCGCCACCGTCGATCATTGCTTTGAAGGTCCGGGTAAATACTATGTCCGTCTCGATGTTGTAAACCTCGTTACGAAAGAACTGATCAACAATGAGAAGACCGATACTGTCCTGGTGGAGGACGAGATCCAGCCCTATATTACATCGGCTGACAACGCAGAACCCGGAAAACCTCTGAGGCTCGATGCTTCCGAAACTAACCTGCCGGGATGGAATATTACCCAATACTATTGGAATTTCGGTGATGAAACAGTGGATACGGGGCAGAAGGTTGAAAAGTCATGGACCAGGCCGGGAACCTATACTGTCCAGCTTATTGTTACCGCCTCCCCGGATGGCACCGGCAAAGTAAGAGAATCCTGTGTTTCAAAAAATATTAACATAAGATCTGTACGCTGATTGAAATTAAATTATTTTTGATTTGTGAAAACCGGGAGGAGAAAATATAAGATCCTTTTTCTTGTGCTGATTGCAGGCCTGATTGCTCAAAACAATGTAATGTCGCAACCTGTACCCGGAAAGGATGAGAACATCCCGTTCCTGGTGACTTTCGGCAAAGAGGGCAAGGTATCCTGGGGAGACGACTGCTTTTATTCAGTATGGTTTTTCCTTATACCCAGGGATTACAACCGGCCTTTCTATATAAAGGTTTTTGATCCCGATTGTGGTGGTGAAAACGATGAGATACAGGGAGAATTCAACACGCGGACAATGTTTTCAGTTTACGGGGGCGCACTCGTCGATCCGGATAAGAATGAAGAGTCCAGGGGCGATAAAATCGGCATGAACTATAAAAAAGGGAACCTCCTGGCTTCAAGGGTTTTTGGAAAGGAAGCAAAAACGGACAACAAACCGTATGTTTTCGGACCATTCAATCCCAGCGATGGAGATTTTAATGTTAAATGGGACCGTTATGTTTTCAAAGTGGTTTGCGAGGGAGTTTCGGGTGATGATGGTAATCTTTACAAATATTACCTCAGCAGCGATCCTGACTCCGATACACCAATCGAGGGGGCAAATGCATTCACCTACAAGTATATATTCCGGATGTGGAATGATTTCAGAAGCGTTGCTCACATCTATCCGTATATTGATACCGGGATCATTTCGGTGAAGCAGGAGAATTTTGACTGGGACAATGACGGTAAAATACTCGTTGTTTCAAGATATAAGCAGGGTATCGATGTTCCTGTCTCAAATGAAGCTGACTGGAAGAACTTTACATTCGGTGTGGAAGAGGGGGAATGGAATGCTTCCCTTGACTTCCAGTTCCATAAGAGGCAGGGTGAACTGGTCAAGAACAACAATGTCGTCATTCTCACAAAGAACCAGAGAGATGAAACAATGCCTTATTTTTCCTCACCCATAGGCGGAGTTCCTGTTTATGTGCCCCGGACCGGAGTTAAAAAAATTCCGCCGAAAAAATAAGTTCAGAAATGAAGAGTACTGTCAATGTAAAGATATCTGGCATTGCAATTTTATGCCTTTTCTGCTTTTCTGCATTGACAACAGCCCAGAGCTACAGCTTCAGGAATTATGGAACCGAATACGGCATCCCGAATGGTTTTGTTTATACCATAAACCAGACCAACGATGGTTTTATCTGGATTGGAACGGCCGAAGGCATTGCCATATTCGACGGCTATGAATATTTCAGAGTGCATTATCCCGATTCGATCGAAACCAGGAACCCGAATACATGCCTGAAAGATGATAATGGGAACCTGTGGTTTGGCTGCAGCGACGGTTCTGTTTTCAGAACTGATGGCAGGAAGCTTTTAAAAGTGAACCTTAAAAACACAAGCAGCATCAGCCAGATAGCGCAGGCGCCTGACGGCATGATTTATATTTTTCCTCAAGGCGATTTTGTGTCTGTCGTGAATCCTGATGATTTTACCATTATCAGGAAATATGAGGTCCCTGAAGGAAATTATATTTTCTGTGCCGCTTTTGAGTCAGAAGAGAAGATTCTCATAGGGACTCAGGGAAAGGTTATGGTTTGCAGCATGGATGCCGATACCATAAAGATAAAGGAGATCATCGATGAATTCAATTATTCGGATATCACTTCCATAAGCAGGTACGGCAAAAATTCATTTCTGATAGGAACCGCATACGAGGGCATCTTTATTATGAAACCTAAAGGGGCAGGATATGCCGTCAGTGCCCTGGAAGGACAGCCGGGAGAGGAGAAGATCAGGGTTAGATCTGTATTGATCGATGAAGACAAACTATGGGTCTCGACCGAAGACCAGGGGGTGGTTCAATTCACTATTGCAGATGAAAAAGTGACTTCTTTCAATCATTACAACACATCCACCGGGCTATTGTCAAATGTTGTAAGGACTGTTTTCCATGACATTGAAGGCAATTACTGGTTTGGCCTTTTTGGTGATGGACTTACAATGCTCACGTCAGATGCATTCAGTTTCTATGCCCCGGGGAAAACACCACGCGAGAATGATATTATTTATGTGGCAAAATGGGACAGGAATCTTTTTCTTGGCACTCCTGAGGGATACCATTTATTTGATCTGAGCTCGGGGCACCAGGTATCATTCAAGAGCCTCGTTTCAGAAACATCGGGATCGCAGATACTTTCATATTTTCTCGATCGCAGCAGGAACCTTTGGATTGGCACGGCAGGTAAAGGATTGTATCGCAGGGAGCCTTCCGGCAGAACCACGCTGTTCTACAGATCGGGAGACAGCGGAACAGACTGGATCAACGATATTGCAGCTGATGATGAAAACATATGGCTTGCTTCAACGAACGGAATAACGATACTTGACAAAGCTCGGGGAACACGGAAACGCACTATAAAAAGCGATGACGGGCTGCCCGGAAAAGCACTGAGCAGGATAAGGCTTGAAGGCAACAGGGCCTACGTGGCGGCTGAAAGCGACAAACTGTACTTCATTGATGATAAGGACAGCATTCACTCCTTTGAAAACAAGATGTCAGGAAGCACTATCAATACAATAACCGGTTCGACACCGGAAACAGGAGGAACAATCTGGGTGGCAACTGCAGGGAATGGTGTCTTCGCTTTCAACGGCGATTCCATAAGCTCCATAAACCGTTCCAACGGGCTATATTCAAATTACTGCTACAGCATTCTGACCGACCGGGAAGGAAACATATGGCTGGGACATGCAAGGGGGTTGTCTAAAGTAGAAAAAAAGACAGGTATCATCAAAACGTTCGGGGCCGACTATATCAAAGGCGGGAAATGCAACGGGGCAGCCATGTACGAAACCGAAGACGGTAAAATTCTTGCCGGCACAACAGAAGGCCTTATAGTTTACGACAGCAAAAAAGATATTAAGCCGGAGCTGCCTCCGTTCAATAATGTCACAGCGATTGTCATCAACGATTCAGTTTATTCCTACAGGCCGGTTATTGAGCTTCCCTTTAAAAAATATAAGATAACAATCAGGTATGCAGGGGTTAATTTCAGCGCGCCTGAGAAGGTCTACTATCAGCCGTATCTCGAGAATTTTGATCTGGGCCCCGGCGCATTTTCCACATCAAGGGAAGTCACATACAACCTTGGCCACGGCAAATATGAGTTCAGCCTTGTCTCCGTTGATGAAAACGGCATTGCAAATGAGTCCGGTGCTTCATTCACCATAAGCATCTCGAAGCCATTCTATCAGCAATGGTGGTTCATTGTGCTTGCGGCTGCAACTATATTCCTTACCGTTGTATTCATAATACGCCAGAGGGAAAAAGCTCAGAAAAAGCTGACTGACTTCCTGGAGGATGAGCTCAGTAAGAGGACCAGCGTCATCATGCAGCAGAAATCGGAAATTGAAACACAAAATCTTGAGATCACCGACAGCATAAACTATGCAAAGAGAATACAATCCAGCATACTGCCCGATATCGGCAAGCTCAGGGAAAGCTTCAGGGAGGCTTTCATCCTGTTTCATCCCCGCGATATCGTAAGCGGTGATTTCTACTGGTTTGACAAGGTCGATGATGAAAGATTCATCATAGTATGCGCCGATTCAACAGGGCATGGAGTGCCCGGAGCTTTCATGTCAATGATCGGTTCCACCCTGCTCCAGGATATAGTTACACGCAAAAAGATCACACGCCCTTCGCAGGTTCTCGGGATGCTTGACAAGCAGATTTTTTCCACCCTCAACCAGAACGAAGACCTGGGCGTTGCCAACGACGGCATGGATATGGTCGTATGTGAATTCAACCCAAAGACCAGGCATATCAGGTTCGCATCTGCAATGAGGCCAATAATCCTTGTTATGGCAGGAGAGTCTTATTATATAAAAGGTAACCGTTCTTCCGTAGGAGGCGAATCAGTTATAGAAAAATATTTCGATGACCAGGAATATTACCTTAATGAAGGCGATGCATTATATTTCTTTTCCGATGGTTTCCCCGACCAGTTTGGCGGAATCGATGGTAAAAAGATGAAGATAGCCAGGCTGAAAAGACTTATAGATCAGATTTCCGGCATGTCCATGAGGGAACAGGAAGAAACCATTTCAAAGTTCTTCGATGAATGGAGGGGAGGCTATGAGCAGGTCGATGATGTCCTGATGATGGGAGTGAGGGTGTGAGGTTTAAGGGTTAATATACATTGTTTTTCGAAAGTATAATTTCGCTGGTTGACGCCGTATTGCTTTCATTCAACGCCCTGTCCTTTATATAAAACTCATACATGATGGTATCGGTGGATTTGTAAAACAGATAAAGGAAAGTCACATCGATCGTTCCCTTGAGTATTTTGTTCTGTCCCGTTTTCTCCATGTAGGGTATCCTGTACGATGAAGGCATCAGGGGGTCATTCGCCGGAGCAGGCGTCATCACTCCTCCTGTTTTCCTGTAAAGAGTAAGAATAAGATTGCTTGTATCTTCAAGTTCACTTGTGGGAGGATTCATACCTACATCACCATCACCGTCCTCGAAATAAAACGTGAGCTTCCCGCCTTTTGCATCATTACCCAGTATGTCAATGGTATCGAAAACCTGGAAACTACGGTACTCGATACGCGGCTCCGGGGGTAACGTTTGCAGCTTTTTGCATGAAGTTGCAATGAAGACTGGTAAAACAAGCAAAGCCAGATAGGATAGTTTTTTCATCTTATTCTGAACATTGAGAATTAAACAAAAACCGGACCAAAATGATCATTTTTTCCTGAAAAATATTCTGATCGGAACACCTGTAAAATCGAATTTTTCCCTCATCCTGTTCTCAAGAAACCTTTTGTAAGGATCCTTTATATACTGCGGCTGATTGCAGAAGAATGCAAAGGTCGGAGTGTATACG
>DATGWQ010000168.1:0-9426 GCA_035299385.1 Bacteroidales bacterium
AATCTTCGTCTTCGCCATCAAAGTTCATTTCTGTGTCGTTAACCATCCTGGATGTACGAGAATCGAAATAAACGATTGTGTTTTCCGGAAGCCTGAGGGTTGTCCATATGAAATCTCCCGACCACCTGTTTCCTGCGGGAATCGTAAAATATTCATCAACATGCAGGGTATCATTGCTGAAGTGATAATTGAATTCAAGCGATTCGGCTTTTGACTGTGCGATTCTCCTGGTCCTGCCTGAGGACCTTTTCTGGACTTCAAACATTGCTGATTCATTGTCTGAAGTGCGGACACGCATGTTAGGCCTTATATGCAGGTTTTTGTCTGAATCGGCCAGTACCACGAAGTTATACCTGTTTGTTACCGAAAACTCGTTGTCGTACTCAAGATCATCCATCTTCCTGTCGGTGACAACGAAGAGAGTGTCTGATTCCATTTTCATCTCCTGCCGTGCAACTGAGGAAGCAGATTCAGCGAAGCTTACCCCCTGGTTGAACAGAACTACAGACAATCCTGCCACAGCAAGGATCCAGATGATAAAAGCGGCAAGGCTTATTATGCCATCTCTCGATCTGAACCAGAAAATCATTTTCAGACCCCAGTAAATAATGGCCAGCAGGGGGAGAACAATGGTTATTGTAAGCAGGACTTTTATCCAGGGAACAGCCGATGCAGTGAAAATATATTTGAGCATATCAGGAATGTAGCTGATATTAAAGCCATCCCCGCCAAACGAAAATGCCCCGGGATACTTAACGATGTACACCAGCAGGAAGCTGAACAATGTAAGGAATCCTGTTATTACAAGAACAGCGCCGAAGAGGATTGCTATGAACCGGAAGATCATGAAGAAAACTTTTCCTATGGCATTCATGATCTCACTGAATCCGCTGGAAGATTGTTGGACGGTTGCAGTGTGCAAATCACCGCCGTACATTTCACGTTTTTTTGCTTCAGTATTGGCCGGCGGCACTGCGATCCAAAGTACACCATAGATCAGTGCGCCGATGAATCCAAACAGGGTGAACAGAACGAACAAAACCCTGAACAGAACAGGATCGGTATTCAGGTATGCACCGAGACCTCCGCACACTCCGCTGATGACTGAATCATCAGGGTTCCTGTACAGTTTCTTTTGAATTGGAGCTTTTGAAGTGAACTCTTCATTTGGTGCCCCGATATCAAAATCTTCAGGTTTCCCTATCACAGAGATCATGTCCTGCACATTTTTCTTTGAGATCACCCCTGCGAGACCTTTCTGTGACCGGAATATTTCAGCAATCCTTGATTCAATATCCTCGATGGTTTCAGGACCACCTGGAACATTCCTGAACCTCGTATTGATCGACTGGATATAGTCGCGCAATATTATAAAAGCTTCTTCATCGACCTGGAAAAGGGAGCCGCCCAGGTTTATATTTATTGTTTTGTCCATTTATCGTCAGATTTAAGGTTTTATCGAAATGGTTAACGTGTTCTTATCAGGTTGACGGATTCGACCAGGTCCTGCCATGACCTGTCAAGCTCGACAAGATAGGTATGGCCCGATTCAGTGAGCTCGTAATATTTACGCGGCGGCCCCTGGGGCGATTCTTCCCAGCGGTAGCTGAGCAGCCCCGCATTCTTTTGCCTTGTCAGCAAAGGGTACAGGGTTCCCTCAACAACGATCACTTTTGCTTCCTTGAGTTCATTTATGATATCCGTGGCATAGCAGGAGCTCCTGGAGAGTATGGACAGAATGCAATACTCGAGAATTCCTTTGCGCATTTGTGCCTTTGTGTTTTCAAGATCCATGATATATGTAGTTTTAATGGTTCATAATTATGAAGATCACAGCTTCATGTTCTTTCTCACCGAATCAAATTCCTTCTTGACGGAATCCGTGATGTTGTGAATATTCACAGAATTGCCTTTCATCTCTATCTTCTGGGAAGTGGTTTTTGCTTCGGGAAGTACTATATAAAGTATCAGGTAGATCAGTACGCCGAGACCACCCGCAAGGATGAGTGCAAGAAAAATTATCCTGATTATGAGGGGATCGATTCTCCAGTATGCGCCTATTCCCGCACAAACACCGCCAATTATGCGGTGATCAGGATCCCGGTACATCCTATGGTACCCGGGTGAAGTGAATTTTTCGCCCCTGGTGGGCCCTTCATCTTCAGAGATATCCTCAGGTGATCCCATTATGGAAATGACATAACGGACATCATCCACGTTGATGACCTGTTTGTAGCTCGTCAGTCTTGACCTGAAAAGCTCGGACATGCGCGATTCGATATCGGCGAGTATTTCGGCAGAGCTTTCCTCGGCGGCAAGATGCAGCTCAAGGTTCTTAAGATAGACCTTCAGCTCTGCATAAGCGTCATCGTCGATGTTAAAGGACATGCCCCCGAGATTGATGCTGACAGTGATTTTCATGGTTGTTTATTTTTTTTACTACTATGACAAACATATAATTATCCAATGCAAAGATATATATAAAAAAATATACTATGCAATACATAGTAGTAAATATTTTAAAATATTTTTTTTTCTCTCATTCCGTGTGTGTGTAGAGACAGGTCTCAGACCTGCCTCTACGTCTACGTTCCCGAAATTAATGAGGGATATTATTTATCTTTATCCGAAAATTCTCTTCATGCAAAAGAAATATAAGTGGGGGATCCTGGCTCCCGGTAAAATGTCTGCAAAGTTCACCCGGGGATTAAAGTTGCTCGACAATGCCCTGCTCTATGCTGTTGGATCACGGGAATTGGAAAGGGCAGAGAAGTTTGCACAGGAATACGGTTTTGAAAAATCTTACGGCAGCTATGAAGAGCTGGCCGCTGATCCCGAAGTTGATATTATCTACATCGCCTCTCCCCACTCTCATCATTTTGAGCATGCAATGCTTTGCCTAAGGAACAGTAAATCTGTAATTTGTGAAAAAGCTTTTGCCCTGAACAGCAGGGAAGCAGAATTGATGATCAGGGAAGCTGCAAAACAGAAAGTATTTCTTATGGAAGCTCTCTGGCCTCCTTTTCAGCCGATGTACATTAAGGCAAAACAGATGGTGGTCAGCGGTGAGCCTGGCAAATTGCTTCACCTGAACGCAAGGTTTTCGTTCCAGGCGCCATATGATCCTCTCGACAGGAAGTTCAACCTTGAACTTGGCGGCGGGTCATTGCTCGACATTGGCATTTACCCGGTAATCGATGCATTATGGTTCATGGGCGTGCCTGATGAAGTTGTTGCAAAAGCGCTTTTTGCAGAAACGGGATCAGAGCATACGATAAGTATTATATTCAGGTATAACGATGGGCGCATGGCAACCCTTTACAGCTCTTTCATGACTGCGGGAGGAATTGGCGTGGACCTTCTTTGCGAAAAAGGAAACATTTATTTTACGCGTGCAAGGGATATGTCGCAACGGCTGAGGACAGCACTCAACGGACAGGAAGAAAAAGAATTTTCACTTATGCCTGAAGGGATGGGTTACCAGTACGAAGCTTCCGAAGTGATGAAGTGCCTGGATGAAGGAAGGATCGAGAGCCCTGTCGTGCCGCACTCATTCACTCTCGACCTGATGAAAACACTTGACAGGATACGAGAGTCAGCCGGGATAGAATTTCCGGGAAGAGAATAAACGGCGATAGCTTGTGCGAAGGCGCTTTGCGTACTTTGCGTTTAAAAACAGAATATGTTCGATCAGGAGAAAGATTTTTACAAAAAGAAGCTGCTGCTAAGCATGATCATTCCCGGCATCATCGTGGTTGTTCTCTGGCTTGTGAAGATTTTTGAGATTCTTTCAGGCATGGATTTCGCGCATGCAGGAATTTTTCCGCTCAGGACGGCAGGGCTCCCGGGGATCCTGCTTTCCCCTTTTGTTCACGAAAACTTCAAACACCTGTTCAACAATACATTGCCGCTGTTCTTTCTGATGACCGCCCTTTTTTACTTCTATTCTGAAATATCACTAAAGGTCCTGGGATGGACATGGCTACTTACGGGTATACTGGTATGGTTTGCCGGAAGGCCCGCCTGGCATATAGGTGCAAGCGGCCTTGTTTACGGACTGGCATCTTTTCTCTTTTTCGGCGGAATTGTAAGAAAGCATCTCAGGCTTGCTGCCCTGTCATTACTTATTGTATTTTTATACGGCTCTATGGTCTGGGGAATTTTCCCCGATGTATATAAAAATGTTTCATGGGAATCGCATATGCTGGGATTTGTTTCGGGAATCCTGCTCACTATTGTATACAGGAAAGAGGGTCCGCGTGATGATGTGAAATTATGGATTGATGATGACGAGGATGACGAAGAAATTAAGGGACTAAGTGACGAAGAGACCGAGAGATTGTAAGAGGAGTAAGGAGCGAGGAGTGAGCGTAAAGCCAAAAGCGAAGAGACTAGCAGACCAGTAGACCAGAAGACCGAATGACAGACCTCTCTATTATAATAGTAACCTATAAAGGATGGTCAAAGCTTGAAAAATGCCTTGAATCAGTGAAATCATTCTCCGGGAGTGATTTCTCATTTGAGGTCATAATCGTTGACAATTCTCCCGATCCCGGTGAAATCGATCCTTTGAAAGACAAATTTCCCGGGTTCTCTTACCTGCATAACCCGGTGAACGGCGGCTATGCCAATGGTACAAATCTGGGAAGCAGAAAGGCTTCCGGGAATTTCCTTCTGATCCTGAATCCTGATACTGTCGCCTCAGCAGAAGCTGTATCACTTCTTCTTAAAGGAGCACGGGAGAACGGCTTTACAATAAACTCATGCCGGCAGGTGAACAGCAGGGGTAAAGAATCAATAATGTCAGGTTCTTTTCCCGAATTCAGGACACTGACAGGGTTCATGAGGGCTTTCTCAAGCAGGAAAAAAGAATCAGGCCGCCGGGATATCCTATTTCCTGACTGGGTATCCGGATCAGTGATCCTGGTCAGCAAAGATGACTTCACCCGGCTGAACGGATTTGATGAAGACTTCTGGATGTACTACGAAGATGTCGATCTTTGCCAAAGAGCAAGGGATTCAGGCGGGAAAGTTGCCGTCTTTAAAGATGTGATAATTGAGCATAACCATGGCGGCAGCTCAAGGATAAGCACATCAGTAACTTCAATGACCAAGACCGAAGTACTGATCTCGCGTCATATTTACATGTGCAAGCACAGGAAAGGCCTGGCCGGGTTTTTGATCCAGTCATTCATGGTTGTAAATAATCTCATTACAAATCTCATCACGGGAATTCCGGGATTGTTGTTTTTCTTTGTTCCGAAGCTGTTTGTCAGGACCCTGATCCTCGGGAGGCTTGTGAGCTATTATTGCGGCGCTGCCGTGAAATCAACCTGGGTAAGCCCGAGATCGGTAAATTACAGGAAATATGCATGAAAGATTTTCATTTAAGGGTAAGGATGAGCTGTTGAATAAAGCGCGTCAGCTTGGTTATGATCTGCCATACACTGAAGATCTATCCTTCCTGTTTTTACCTTTAAGCCTTGCTCCGGTAACACCCCAGGGGGGCAGGCAGTCTGAAGTCCCCTTTGCCGTCCCGAACAGGTTTGTGGTTCAGCCCATGGAAGGATATGATTCTCTCTCCGATGGAGGTCCTTCCGATCTTACCCGGCGAAGGTACCTGAGGTATGCAGGCGGGGGAAGCGGTACGATCTGGTACGAGGCTGTGGCTGTCTCTCCTGGCGGAAGGTCAAATCCCGGGCAGTTGTGGATAAATGAAAGAAATGCATCCGCCTTTTCGCTCCTGAATGCAGACATAATGCAATCAGCCGGCCGGCTCAATATCAAACCTCTGCTGGTGATCCAGCTTACTCATTCCGGGAGGTACAGCAAGCCGGAGATGAAACCTGTTCCACTCGTTGCAGCTCCAAATCCGGTCCTTGATAAAACTGAACCCCATCTTCTCACAGACATGGAGCTCGGGAAAATTCAGGATCAATATATCCATGCGGCAAAATTGTCGGCTGATGCAGGTTTTAATGCGATAGATGTAAAAGCCTGTCACGGCTACCTAATGATAGAGCTGCTTGCAGCAAAGTCGAGGGGGGAAAGTATTTACGGTGGAGAATTGCCGGCAGAACGATTCCGGTTCATGATTGAAACAATTTCGAGGATCAGGACGTCTGTTCCGGGCATCATAATAACGACGAGGCTGAACATGTCGGACTGCTATGAAGGTGGTTTCGGGATGGATGGAAGCAATAAACCTGATTATTCTGAAGCCCTGATGCTTGCCGGCGAGCTGGAAAAGGCAGGTGTTTCACTTGTCAACCTGAGCATGGGCAGCCCTTACCACAACCCCCATGTTACACGGCCATACGATACCCCTGTGCCCGGAACGAAGGTGCCGGAGGAGCATCCGCTTGCAGGTGTGATGAAGATGATAGAAGGCACAGCCCTGTTTCAGAAGAAATTTCCGGCGATCCGCTTTGTGGGTTCAGCTTATTCATGGCTGAGGCAGTATGCTCCAAATGTAGGTGCGGCTGTGATAAAGAATGGTGATGCATCGCTCATCGGTTTCGGCAGGAATTCCTTTGCGTATCCTTCAATGCCTCTGGATATTCTCAAAAACGGGAAAGCCGATCCCTCGAAAGTCTGCATCACCTGCTCGGGATGCACGCGTCTCATAAGGAATTTCAGACCGGGTGGCTGTGTCATCCGGGATAAGGAAATATACGGTAAGGAACTCAAAAAGCTTATTGCCGATGGAAAGTGAAAAGCTGAATTTCGATGATTTCCTCGTTACTGTATACCGGCTTAACACGCTTGTCATCGGCAGCGGCGCTGCAGCTCTTAATGCAGCCGTAAGCCTTGATTCACTCGGCGTTAAGGATATCGTGGTCGCAACCGAGCGCTGGAAAGGAGGCACGTCGAATAATGCCGGTTCCGACAAGCAGACTTACTACAAGCTCTCGCTGAGCGGGAAACAGCCCGATTCAGTTGTGGACATGGCACGGGATCTTTTCAGCGGCAAATGCATGCATGGCGACATTGCACTTTGCGAGGCACAGGGTTCAGTGAGGTCATTTATGAGGCTCGTCGAGCTTGGCGTGGAGTTCCCATATGACATATACGGCTCTTACCCCGGTTATAAAACCGATCATGATCCGCGTTCGAGGGCCACATCTGCCGGGCCATTCACTTCACACAGGATGTTCGAGGCTCTTGCAGGTGAGGTAAAAAGGAGAAAAATAAAGATTCTGAATCATCATCATTGCATTGCCCTGCTGACCGGCAGCTCAAAGACGAGGGTTTCCGGGGCATTGGCAATAAATACATCAGAGAAGGATTTCAGGAAGGCTTTTGTGCTGTTTAACTCACAAAATGTCGTTCTCGGAACTGGAGGACCGGCAGGGATTTATGAAAGCTCTGTTTATCCTCATTCACAATCCGGTTCCACGGGCATGGCATTTCTTGCGGGCGCGTCGGGGCAGAACCTCACCGAATCACAGTTCGGTATTGCTTCGACAAAGTTCCGCTGGAATCTTTCGGGAAGTTACCAGCAGGCAATTCCCAGGTACATTTCAAGGGACAGGAATGGAGGCAGCCAAAGGGAATTCCTGAATGATCATTTTCCTGATATAAAAAGCCTGGCGAAAGCAATTTTCCTGAAAGGTTACCAGTGGCCGTTCGATCCGCGCAAGATAAACGATTTCGGATCCTCATGCATCGATGTCCTTGTCCACCGCGAGATAAACAGCTTGAACAGGGATGTATTCCTGGATTTCACAAAAAATCCCTCTGACAGGAAGGGAGTGTCATTCTCTGCTGAAGATGCTGATCCGGTTGTAAAGGAATACCTTTCAAACTGCGGTGCCCTTAAAAACTCACCCATCCGGCGCTTAAAGGAGATCAATTCACCCGCAATCGATCTTTATCTCAGTCATGGCATCGATCTGTCATCGGAACTTTTGCAGATTGCCGTTTGTGCCCAGCACAACAACGGTGGACTCAAAGGCAATATATGGTGGGAATCTGATCTGAAGCATCTTTTCCCTGTTGGTGAAGTCAACGGGTCACACGGAGTGTACCGGCCGGGCGGATCAGCGCTTAACTCGGGACAGGTAGGAAGTTCCAGGGCAGCCCTGTACATAAGCAGGAAATATCAGGGATTGCCTGACCTGAATGATGAATTTCTGCAGGAAGTTGAGTCGCAGGTTAAAAGCCGGCTCGAATATGCCGGACGATGGATCAAAAACGGAACAAAGCATGACTTAAAAAAGTATTTCTCTGTTATCAGGAAAAGGATGTCTGCAGCAGGTGGCATTTTGCGCAATCCTGAAAAAATAAGGGAAGCAGCAGGGCAGGCCTCGGACATGATGAAGTATCTCCCGGAGCTTGCAGGTGCTTCATCAGTAAGGGAATTGTCGCAATGTTACAGGCTCATGGATCATTGCCTCACACATTTGATTTACCTGAAAGCAATCGATCATTATATAGAAAATGGCGGACGGAGCAGGGGTTCTTATTTAATTGAAAACGGTACTGACAACCTCATGAATCCTGATATTTGCGATTTCGGCAGGGATGTTGAGAAAGACATAATTGAAGCCAGGTATTCGGATGGTGAGATTCATTTCAGAATGGAAAGTGTAAGGGATATCCCTGAACAGGATCTCTGGTTCGAAAAGGTGTGGAAAGAATATCCTGAAGTATTTTAATGTGCCATTTGTTGGCTGAGACACTAATATTTCTAAATTTGCCTGCAACTAACCTGAACTCTCTTATGAATGATAAACCTGTGGCAGTGGTTACAGGGGCAAGCAGGGGCATAGGCCGCTCGGTAGCCATTGCTTTAGCCGCTGAGGGATACGATATTGCAGCAATAGCCAGATCAGTCGACAGTGAAGGGATGGAAATACTCGGTCCTGCAGTTGAAAAGAACGGCGGCGCGTTTTTCCCGGTCGGCCTCGACATCTCATGCACCGGCTGTCACAAGGAAGTTGTAACGAACATCCTGGAACGATACGGAAGGATCGACATCCTGGTGAACAATGCAGGTGTTGCACCGCTTCAGAGGAATGATCTTCTTGAAATGACAGAAGAAAGTTACGAGAGGGTGATGAATATCAATCTCAAAGGCCCTGTTTTCCTTGCTCAGAAAGTCGCAAAAGAAATGATCTGGCTCAAATCACAGATCGAGAATTATCATCCTGTTATCATATTTATCACGTCTGTTTCCTCATCCAGATCATCGGTTAACAGGGCTGAGTACTGTATTTCGAAATCAGGCTTAAGCATGGCCTCGACGGTTTTTGCAGACAGGCTTTCGGGTGAAGGGATCCTGGTTTTTGAGATCCGCCCGGGTATCATCAGCACCGATATGACATTGAAGGTGAAGGACAAATATGACAGGCTTATCAATGAAGGGTTGATACCACAGCGCAGGTGGGGTCTGCCGGAAGATATCGGCAAGGCGGTCGCGTC
>DATGWQ010000169.1:0-3174 GCA_035299385.1 Bacteroidales bacterium
TCATCCCTGGGATGTGAACGAAGCGGCCTGGGCAATAATCAGTGTGAAAAACAGGATCATCCTTGTGACGGGATCTGTGATCTTTCTGCTCGGGGCATTGCTGAATCTGCAGAAGAGGGAGAAATTTATGTAGTTTTTGCCCCCTAAATCCCCCAAATGGGGGACTTGAAATCCGGTAAATTCATAAATTTAATTAGGGAAGAACACCTTCCCCCACTTGGGGGAAGGCCGGGAAGGGGGCAGCAAAGCTATTCAAACGGGTTCTCCTTCGAAAAATCCGGCAGGTAGTTCCGGTTGCTGTCCATGTCCTGCACCCACCCTTTCCTGAAACCGAGCTCGTGCATGTAGTTCACAACTTCATCGTATTCGGATTTGTACAATGAACGGCCCAGATTTTCGAACATGCCGGCTTTGTGCATCGGATGATACTGCGACATAAGCGAAACATTGACCCCGGTAGAGAGCTCATCTGCAATCGTCATGAGTACCTTTTTGCTCTCTTCGGAATGACCCGGTAAAACAAGGTGTCTTATCAAAAGGCCGCTCTCTGCCTTTCCATTCTCATCAGCAAGAAGGCTTGAACCTTTCTGAAAATACATTTCCTTAAGTGCTTTCAGGGCATGCTCAGGATAATCTTTCACCCCCGAATACTTCAATGACAGATCCGTTGAAACATATTTGAAATCAGGAAGATAAACATCGACAATACCTTCGAGGTTTTTTATCGTTTCAGCCTTGTCGTATCCGTTGGTGTTGTAAACAATTACAGGCTTATATCCCATGCGGTTAATTCCTGAAATTATATCCATCATCTGCGGAACCATATGCGACGGGGAGACAAAGCCTACTGAAGTAACACCCGAATCAAGTATCCCCGCTACCTCGTCAAGTATTTTCCTGGCATCATTTTCAAATGATTTATTCCTGCGGATTGGCTGGCTGATCTCATGATTCTGGCAGAACACGCATCTGAGATTGCAGCCTGCAAAGAAAATATTGCAGATCCCGTCTTTCCCTCCTATCACCGGCTCCTCTCCCCTGTGAATACAGATCGATGCCACATTTAACCGCGCATCCATCCTGCAAATGCCATTCCCTCCCGTGTACCGGTCAATATGGCAGTGCCTCGGGCAAAGAGTGCAGTCGTTAAGATTTATATTGCTGAACATGATCGGGCAAAGTTAAGAAGAAAGTGACTAAAGTGACTAGAGTTACGAGTGACTAGAGTTTAAATCATTAACTCTAGTCACTCTAGTCACTTTAGTCACTCTAGTCACTTCTCATTAACTCTAGTCACTCTAGTCACTTTAGTCACTCTAGTCACTTCTCATTAACTCTAGTCACTTTAGTCACTCTAGTCACTTCTTTACATATTTTTTTGGTTATTTGATATTTATCTCTACCTTTGCATCCGAAATGTGTTGTTTTTGATTCCAGGGGACCGAGGTCCCCTGTTTTATTACCTTTTTGAAAATGATCGCAAAGGAAACCATTAAGGGAATAGTGGACGAGTATCTGAAAGGTTCGGATATTTTCCTTGTCAGCATCAAGGTAAGCAGCTCAAACAGCATAACTGTAACGGCTGACAGGAAGGACGGCATCGGAATAGATGAATGTGTTGCCCTTCACCGGTACATTGAGAGCAAGCTCAACCGCGATGTCGAGGATTACGATCTCCAGGTTTCATCCCCCGGGCTTGACACACCATTCTTTGTAACGGAGCAGTATTATAAGAATGAAGGCGGGAAGGTCGAAGTTACCGATAACGAAGGTGTAAAATACACCGGCATACTGAAGAATGTGAACAATGCCGGCTTCGAGCTTGAAACTGAAGTAAAGATCAAAGGCAAAGGAAAGGAAATGAGGGAATTATCCTTCAATTTCGAAAATGTAAAATCAACAAGAGTAGTTTTAACAATTAAATAATAGCATTCTTAACCAGATGGAAAATGTTAATTTGATCGACACCTTTTCCGAATTCAAGGAATTAAAGAATATCGATCGTCCGACAATGATGAGCGTTCTCGAGGATGTATTCAGAAGCATGCTCATTAAGAGATACGGCACAGCTGATAATTTCGACATTATTGTCAACATTGACAAGGGCGACTTTGAGATTTGGAGGAACAGGGTAGTTGTCAATGATGAAGAGTATAACGATCAGAATATGCAGATACCCCTCTCCAAGGCAAAGGAGATTGACGAAGATTATGAAGTTGGTGAAGAGGTCTCCGACGAAGTCAAGTTTCTTGATTTCGGCAGGAGGGCCATTCTTTCATTGAGGCAGAATCTTACTGCAAGGATCCTTGATCTGGAAAAAAACAATATTTATATAAAGTATAAGGACCGGATCGGTGAGATAGTCACAGGAGAGGTCTACCAGGTCTGGAAAAGGGAGATCCTTGTTCTGGATGATGACGGGAATGAGCTTATCCTGCCGAAGAACGATCAGATTCCTTCCGATCATTTCAGGAAAGGCGATTCCATAAGGGCGGTTGTCATAAAGGTTGAAATGAGGAACAACACTCCATTCATTATCCTCAGCCGCACATCACCTGTCTTCCTCGAAAGGTTGTTCGAGCTTGAAGTGCCCGAGATCTTCGACGGCCTTATAACAATCAAGAAGATCGTAAGGGTACCCGGTGAAAGAGCCAAGGTTGCTGTTGAATCGTACGATGAAAGAATCGATCCCGTAGGTGCATGCGTAGGTATGAAAGGCTCCAGGATCCATGGTATCGTAAGGGAACTCAGGAATGAGAATATTGACGTTATAAACTTTACTTCGAATAACCAGCTCTTCATACAAAGAGCCCTGAGCCCGGCAAAGATCACCACCATTAAACTCGACGAGGAATCCAAGAGGGCACAGATATTCCTTAAACCAAACGAAGTATCCCTGGCAATCGGTAAAGGTGGACTGAATATAAAGCTCGCAAGTCAGCTTACAGGCTATGAAATTGATGTCTTCAGAGAGCCGGGCGGTGAAGATGAGGAAGACGTTAAGCTTGAAGAATTCGTGGACGAGATAGACGAATGGATAATCGACGAGCTCAAGGCGATCGGCTGCGACACTGCAAGAAGCGTCCTCAACCTTTCAATCAGCGACCTTGTCAAAAGGACCGACCTTGAAGAGGAAACTGTTAAGGAAGTAGTTAATATATTAAAGGCAGAATT
>DATGWQ010000170.1:0-45502 GCA_035299385.1 Bacteroidales bacterium
ATGTCGGACCTTCTTCCTCCGATAGCGCGTCTTATCCCTATCTCCTGTGTCCTCTCCAGCACGGATGCCAGCATAATATTCATGATTCCTATGCCACCGACTATCAACGAGATTGCAGCTATTGATGCGAGAAGAAGATTATATATCCGGCTCTCTTTCTTCTCCTGTTCCATCAGTTCATAGGGTATGATAATACTGAAATCATTGTTCCTGAAATGCCTCCTTGTGAGTATACTTTTTATTATTGAAGATGATTCGATAAGATTCTCCGAGCTTTCCAGCTTCACGGTTATCTGTTTGAGTTCGCTTGCAAGGTTGTTTGTCCTGGGGATTCTTTTTCCAAAAGTTGAAAGCGGGATATATACGTCATTGTTAAGATCCCTTGCGGCAAGTTCCCCAATAGTTTCTGTAAAAAGAGCCTTGGACTGCAGTACCCCTGCAACTTCAAACCATTGGTCACCGATCTTGATACTTTTCCCGACTGGATCTTCGTAGCTGAAAAGCTCTTTTGCAATATTAGCACCCAGAACACATATTTTCAGCTGACGGTTATAATGGTCCTCATCGATAAAGCTACCTTTATCCACACTGTAATTCAGAATTTGTGTAACATCAGGAGTCACACCTATCACATTAGCTTTTGATGATTTGTCCTCATACATAGCATCGAGCTTGATTTCAGCCTGGGGAGCTATTCCAACCACACCCGGTACAATTTCTTTTATTGCCCTTGTATCATCTGTCGAAAGTCCCTTTGAAAATTTAGTGCGTACACCTTCAAGCTCAGTATCAGTAAGATCTTTATCACGGATTATGATATTACTGACCCCGAGATCCTGGTATTTTGCCATTGCCTGTTTTTTTGCGCCTTCACCTATTGAAACCATTGAAATAACTGAAGCCGTTCCGAATATGATTCCGAGCATTGTCAGCAGGGATCTGAATTTATGATCCCGCAGACTGTACATTGCAACTCTTATACTTTCCTCCAGATGCATGGTCGTGATTATTGTTTTTTAATGATATTGTCAGGCAGAAAGAGGCTTTGCCCGGGTTTGACATCGCCTGAAATAACGGTATAAAGATTATTTGACGGCCCGGTTTTCACCTCTGTTTTTCTTATTTTGCCACGTTTTTTTACATAGACATAGTAATGTTTGTTTTCCTCCAGAAGGCACTTTACAGGGACATACACAGCATCAGAGCTCTCACTGGTAATATATTCGCAGCTTACCGTCATCCCGGGTTTCAATCTCGGATCACTTTCTGAAACCATTACTTCCGTGGTGAATATTTTTTTCTGATCCCGAGGAATACAAACTTTGCTGACCTTGCTGATAGTTCCATGAAAAGGAACTGATGGAAGTGCATCAAGCCTAATGATTACTTTCAGGCCGGTCTTTACTTTACTGATATCATTTTCCGCAACAATCCCTTCTACTTTCATTGTCCTGATATCGGGAATCTTAGCAACAGGATACCCGACGTACATTTCTTCTCCCAACTTTATCATCTGACCTGTCCTGGGATTCCTTTGAATTACAAAAATGCCATCGAGAGGGCTGCACACAGTCAATTGTTTAAGTGTTTCCATTGCTGCCCTCAGCTCATTTCGCTTTTGAATTACCTTAATACTCTGGATACGGAAATCAAGGCTGTCGAGCTTCGGCTTCAGTTCAAGGCTTCTTTTCAATCTGTTCATCCTTAATTCAGACTGGCGATATTCAAGCTCTATCACCTTTCTGATACCTTCCGACTCAAAAGCCGATTTATCACGTTCAAGCTTTTTTATATTAAATTGTGACTGTTCATTTTTAAGCTGTGCCCTGAGGTCCTGCATGCTGTTGGACAGCTGAACCCTGAGTTTATTGGCAGCAGCCATTTCATTTTCAAGAGATTCCCGGCGCTCAATAATGTACTTCTGCACAGATGACGGATCAACTGTAAT
The DNA here is from genome assembly GCA_035299385.1 of Bacteroidales bacterium. GTDB lineage: Bacteria > Bacteroidota > Bacteroidia > Bacteroidales > VadinHA17 > LD21. Next base: position 1,949 of record DATGWQ010000170.1, read on the forward strand.
GACAGATTCTCCTTTGCGAACAGTTTTTCCATGCTCGGCAAGGCTTATTATCTTGAGATTATAACCATATATTGAATTTATCCGGGGCATTGAAAGTATCGATGCATTTAGTGCCTGCAGCTCACCTGTCTCGGTTATTGATTGCCTGAAGAGACCTTTCATTACGGTATACTCATCGTCCCCGCTGCTTTTACATTTTGAAAGGACCAAAACAGATGTCAAAATAAGAACCTTCCCTGTGAGCCTTACCAAAGTTTTTCTATGAAGACTGCTATACATGACCTGTCAATTGAAGATTAATTCAAACCCGACTTACTGATATTATCTCCTGTTTCATTGTCGGTATTTTCTTCCTTGTTGATAAATGGATCAGAGAGTGCCACGGTTTCATCTTCATTCAATCCATCCGTTACAATGGCAAAATTGGTATTTACAGCACCGGTTTTTATCTCTCTCCGGTTAAATCCCTTTCCTGATCTGATGTAGACGTAATCCTGGCCTTGTTCGTTGAAAATTGCTTCAAGGGGCACATAGAGAACATCCTGGATTTCATTAACAAGGATCTTGCAGCTGACAGTAAGACCCGGGAGCAATGCTCTGCTTTTACCGTCAATCCTGATTAGCACGGGGAATATCTTAATTTTCGATTTATAATCAAGATTCTGTGCAAGGTTAGCCACACTTTCCACTCTTCCCGTATAAACAGAATCGGAATAAGCATCAGGCCTGATTTCAACTTTTTGACCGGGAAGCACTTTTGAAATATCTACCTCGTTGATCTTCAGTTCAGCTCTCATTTCAGCGAGATCTGGCAGTTCAATGAGGTTGGAACCTGAATAAGGCTGATCACCGACTGCCCATTTCTGTTGTGTAGTCCAGTTTTGTTCCTTAATGGCGATCCCGTTTGCAGGGCTTACAACATAAAGATTGTGCATCGAAGTGTTTGCATCTGCCAGTGTGGACTCAAGCTGGTTTATCGAAAGTGATTTCTGAACCAGATCCTCCCTGTGAATTATTTTTTTATTGTCCATTTGCTCCAGAGCCCTGTTAACTGCTATCATTGCCGATTCAAGCCTTAATTTCATTTCCGTTTTTGTGGCTTCGGGTTCATATGTGGAAGTCTCAAAATTTATTTGCGCGATTTCCTTTGAAATCCCCGCCAGTTCCAGGTCAGATTCAAGATCCTGGATTTCAGATTGCTGGGTGGATTTGAGCTTTTCGTATTCGGCCCTGGCAATTTCAAGCTGCTGTTCAGCCTGGATTATGGCCCTCTTGATCTCTGAAGGATCAAAGATCATGATCGTATCGCCTTTATTTACCTCAGCGCCATCCTCGACAATGCGTGCAATCTTAAGCGCACCATAGCGATAGGAAATGACGGGGGCGCTTACCGATATTGAGTTTATTGCCTGAAGAGTTCCCTGTTCGTCAAGTTCTTCAATGAATTTACCTTTTCTGACGGTTGTTACCTCAATACCGGCATTCTCAGAACCCGTACAGGAGCAAAAGAACAACAGCAGAGGTAATAATCTTCCCGTCACCAGGAACAGTTTACTTATAGTCATTGCCAGACTTCTTTTTTGTTGATTTGTCATGAATAATGAGATTTTCCGGCGGCTCCGTGAGAGCGATTTTTTCACCACCTTTTAGTCCGGATGTTATAAGAGTGTATGAATCGCCTTCAATTCCTGTTTCTACCTGAACAGGGGTGAATGATTTCTTCTTTTTTACGTAAACCACTTTTGAACTGTCTTTTTCAAAGACTGACATTGATGGCACAAAAAGAGTATCCCTGACTTCTTTTAGAATGATCTCGCATTTTGCACTGAGGCCGGGCTTCATCTTCGAATAGCAACTATCGATATCTATAACAACTTCATAAGCCCTGACTTTTGAGCCGGAGTATCTCTGGGCAGTAGTGCTTGCCAGGCTTTTCCTGATAACCTTACCGCTTGTAATGAGCTTCCCGGCGGCATCAATATAAATAATGGCTTTCTGTCCTTTTTCGATCCTCTTAAAATCCGATTCAGTTGCATCGGCTGAAATCTGCAGCCTGCTCATATCAGGGAACTGGAGCACATTAAAATCAAACATAAGCACAGTACCTTCTCTTACAGGTCCTCCGAACGTCCCGGTGCCGCTGGTGCTCATTAGTGACATTCTCGGCGATTCAGTACGAATGACGATTCCATCACGTTGTGCAATGATCGTCATGGCCTTTAGCTGGTCAGCCATTGCCTGGGCCCTCATTTTTTGCTGAGTTATCCTGAATTGTTTCTGCCTGATATCGTTTTGAGCAATCTTCCTGGTACTTATAACTTTTTTTTCAATTTTTTCTTTTTCAATGAGTGCCTTTTTCATCTCAAGCCTGAAAAGATCCTGTTGATACTTAACAGCATATTTAAGTTTCAGGGTATCGAGAGTCGCGATCTTTAACCGGGCTTTGCCGGATTCGAGCTCCGATTCAAACTTTGAAATGGTAAGTTTATTATCAGCTTCGGCCTTCTTTAATTCAGCCTCAAGAACTTCAATTGAGCTTAGCATATCACGGTATGCAGATACAATCTGAGGAACAGAAAGAATACACAAGGTGTCACCTTTTCTTACATACGATCCATCCTCGGCAATTCTTTCCACAGTCATCGCACCATAGGAACTCCGAGGAGCAATAACAGGAATGCTGGAAACAGCCTGGACTGTACCTGGGATATACACTTTCTCTGTGTAATCGGCTCTGACCAGGTCAAATAATATGACTTTATCCTTGTTGCTTTTGCAGGAGAAAAGGCAAAAGGGCAGTATTAATACCGGTAACAAATAAACCTTCATCAGAAGATCACAATAAAATACAAAGATGTCTCAACTGCTTTAAACAGCAGGAAGGTACAATTAAAAATGTTTAGATAAAACTAAAAAGGTAGTTTTATTCAAATATTTTTTTGGTTGGATGTTTTTGCCGGGAGAAAAACGCACAATACATATTGTGTTTCTGGTGGCGAAATCGTTGAGGAACAGGTGAGGAGAGGGGTTTTACTTCTGTGCAAATGAAAAATGCATCTGCACAATTACCCACTTCCCCTTTCGCTTTTCAAGTACACCGGTCCAGCGTGTATTAATCCAGCTTACCTGTTGTTTCTTCCATTCACTGACATCATCAAGGATACAATAGAACCATGAAACATCCCCTCTCTCAGAAAAAGTAATTTTTAATTCACGAATATCATAACGTACTGCCTTAAAATCAGCACTTCTCCATACCTGTTCCATATTTTTAAATTGTTCAAAGCCCCTTATAATCTTAAGACCAGGATCTACTTCGAGATAATTGGAATCATTGGCAATAATTCTATAGAGAAGATTAAAGTCCTTTTTCCCTGCCCAGGCTATGGAATTATGAATGGCTGTGCGTACAGAATCAATTTCAGCGCTTTGTCTGATTGCTTTCTGTTCCTCATTAATACAGGAATACAGGCTGAACCAAATTATTGATATTATCAGAGTTAACTTGAAGCAATTCCTTGTCATAAGAATTATTATTAGGATGCATTAAAATTAGGTTCTGATTATTACAATTAAAGATAAATTCTGCGAACTGCTTAAAAAACAACACGAACTATCGGATCATAAGTAATTTCAAAAAATTCTTAAGGAGATGCTGCTCAGCTAAAAGATGCGGCATTTTTAAATCATTATGTAGTTTGTTTTGCATTATGTGAAGTTTGCCTGTAAAACAGGACTCTTCAATGCATTTCGGAAAGCTGATAACAACAATACCATTTTATGATTATATATTTGAATTATAATTGACTAAATCAATGGGTCAATCCAGATCAATATCAACCTCAACAATTCTTTATCATGCACTGTACTGGATAATGAATGTTTTGTTCTTTACACTTATGATCTGGTCAAGAAACAGCAATACCCCCTTCCTGAGTAACTTACATGAAAATGCTGCTTTCCTGCCCCTCGGTATGCTTTTTACCTATTTCAGTGTCATATACCTTCTTCCCAATTTTTTTCTGAAAAACAGGATTACTGCTTATATCATTCTGCAGGTTGCCGTTTTACTGGCATATCCTGTTTGCTCCAATATTGTTGCAACATACTATGTGGCTCCTGTTATACATCATACAAAAGCAATTTACAGGCCATACAATGGATTCCTTTCCATTATCCTGATCCTGGTTTTCGATATTGTGCCGCTTGCCGGAGTGAAGCTTCTGAACCAATTCAGAAAAGATGCATTACTACGGCAGAAAACCGAACTCGAAAAAACTGAAGCCGAATTAAAGCTCAGGGAGGCTGAATTAAAACTTTTAAAAGGTCAGATCCACCCGCATTTTCTGCTCAATACCCTCAATAACCTTTATGCACTTTCCCTTGAAAGATCAGAAAAGACCCCTGACTTGCTGATGAGATTAGCCGATATGCTCAAATATATTATTTATGACTGCAATTCTGAGAAAGTGGCTTTAATAAAAGAAATTGACTTTATCAATAATTTCCTTGAGCTGCAGCGGGTCAGATATGAAGCATGCCAGATTTCATTTATGCGGGATGGGGACCTGCATAATCAGAAGATCGCCCCTATGATCCTTCACACTTTTATCGACAATAGCTTTAAACATGGCGCTGAGAAAGATTCAGTTAATCCATGGATAAAAATCTCCATGGTTTCCAGGAACGGAATACTGATTTTTACAGTTATCAACAGTACCAGGCAAAATGAAGTTAATATCAAGAAACCAAAAGGGATAGGTATCAGTAATGCAATCAAGAGACTGGAGCTTATCTACCCTGATCGTTTTGATCTCAGCATTAATGAATCATCTGACCAGTACTCGGTAAGTTTGAAACTTGAATTGTAATATTATGGAATGTGATAAAATACGGTGCCTTATTATTGATGATGAACCGCTGGCAATAAAAGTGATAAGGACATATCTGACCAGGCTCGATTCATTTGAGGTAGCAGGAGAATGCAGGAATGCTCTGAAAGCAATAGAATTCCTGTTAAAGGATAAAATTGATCTTATGTTTCTTGATATCAATATGCCGGAGATTTCAGGACTGGATTTCCTTACATCATTGCCAAATCCGCCTTTTGTGATAATTACGACTGCTTTCTGTGAGTATGCAATAGAAGGTTATGATCTTGATGTTGTCGATTTCCTGATAAAACCAATATCGTTTGAACGTTTCCTGAAGGCGATCAACAAATACAGTATTCGTGCCCATTCATCGAACACAAAAAAATCAACGGAATCACAAGAAAAAAAATATATACATATTCACGATGGTAAGGATATCTTCAAGCTGCAGTATGAAGATATAATCTATTTTGAAGGCTATGGTGAATATGTTAAAGTAATAACTACAAACAAGACCTACCTGGTACGTGACTCTATGAGTGCATTCGAGAACAGGTTCTCACCGAATAATTTTATCAGGATACATAAGTCATATATCATTAATATTCAAAAGGTAACAAGATTCAATACAATTCATGTCCTGGTTAATAATATTGAGTTGCCAGTTGGCAGGATTTACCGTGAAAAAGCAATGAACATCCTGAAGGAAGGGAACAAAAGCTGACACTTCTACTACTAATTGTTACCGTGCCCTCCTGCAAAAATGTTCGGGCAGGCCCTAAAGATTTACTTTGGTCAGATTCGTACATTTTCTGAAAGGAACTATTATTTTCCTCTTGGTCTGGATAAACTGGCAGACAATCCAAGTCTTGTTGAAAATCCCGGGTACCAATGATTAAATGAATCTATTTGAGAAGCTCAATCTTACTCACATTTATTTTGGCAAGCCTGCATACATTGCGGCAATCCGTATGATGACACGGGTTGCCGCCTCCATGCTTTCCAAAGGTATATATTCAAATTTTCCGTGAAAATTATGCCCGCCTGCAAAAATATTGGGACAGGGCAGGCCCATAAACGAAAGCCGTGATCCATCAGTGCCACCCCTGACAGGGACAATTTTTGGCTGAATTCCCAGATTCTCCATGGCTCTCCTGGCGATCTCAAGAATGTGAAATACAGGTTCGATCTTTTCACGCATATTGAAATACTGATCCTGCATTTCGAGCCTGACTGTACCGTCCGGATATTTCCTGTTCAGCAGTCTTGCGATATCATGCATCAGCTCTTTCTTCTGTTCAATTTTTGCACTGTCGTGATCCCGGATAATATATTCAATTACTGAATTTTCAACGTTTCCCTCAATCCTGGTAAGATGAAAAAATCCTTCGTAATCAGTCGTGAATTCAGGACGTTCGCCTGACGGAAGCATGTTGTTGAATTCACCGGCTATGAGAAGGGAATTGATCATTTTGTTTTTAGCCGTTCCCGGATGGACATTCCTGCCCTGTATAACTACTTTTGCTTTTGCGGCATTGAAATTTTCATATTCCAGCTCACCGATCTCACCGCCATCCATCGTGTATGCATAGTCCGCACCAAATTTTTTTACATCAAAAAAGTCCACACCCCTGCCGACTTCTTCATCGGGTGTGAACCCGACCTTTACAGTACCATGTTTAATTTCAGGATGCGAAATAAGGTATTCCATCGCTGTGATTATTTCGGCTATCCCCGCCTTGTCATCGGCGCCCAGCAAAGTGGTTCCATCCGTGGTTATTATGGTTTGCCCCTTATACTGTTTTATCTCGGGGAAATCAGAAGTTTTCATTGTCAGTCCGGAATCCCTGTTCAGCAAAATATCGCCGCCGTCATAATTATTCACCACCTGTGGATTCACGTTTGTCCCCGACATGTCAGGACTGGTATCCATATGTGCCAGAAAACCAATTACAGGTACTGCATGATCAACATTTGAGGGCAATGATGCCATGACATATCCGTTTTCATCCATGGAAATATCGGATAAGCCGGTATCTTTTAATTCGCCGGTCAGCTTTTTGGCAAATTGCAGCTGTTTATCACTGCTCGGAAAACGGCTTGAATCGGACATAGATTGGGTATCTGTTCTGACATATCTTAAAAAGCGCTCCAATATTATTTCTTTCATCATGTATCTATTTAGTGATAAATTTAGTCATTATCCGGCCATTGTGAAAGGTATTCGGTAATCTGTATTATTTAACATTTAATTTCTTTATTTGTAAATTATTCATCAAAGTGTTTTAAGATGGCGAAGACCGGTATGATATTCAAAAAGTTCCCGCGCGTATTCTGGATATCCAATATCATGGAGTTATTTGAACGCTGGGCCTGGTACGGATTCTACAATGCCTTTGCTTTATACCTGACACTTTCAAAAGACACCGGGGCCCTGGGATTCAGCCAGGTTGAAAAGGGTATGATAATCGGCACCGGCTCAATGCTTCTTTATTTTCTTCCTCTCATTACCGGTGCCATTTCAGACAGGATCGGTTTCAGGAAAGTCCTTATCCTGTCTTTTGCGGCATATGTTGCAGGATACATTATGGTGGGAACCTTTCAATCCTTCCCTATGGTTTTTGCTGCCTACATTTTCCTTGCCGTTGCAGGGTCACTCTTTAAACCTATCATATCGGGAATGATCGCCAAGACCACAACTGCAGAGAACTCTTCCGTAGGTTTCGGGATTTTCTATATGATGATAAATATAGGAGGGTTTGTAGGCCCGTTCATTGCAGGCTTCCTTTATAAAGTGGATTGGTGGTTTGTCTTCCTGATGTCGATTGTCACCATTGCAATAAACTTCATCTTCGTTCTGTTTTTTTTCCGGGAACCCGACAGGGAACCAACCGATAAGACTTTCTTCACGAATATCAGGATTGCCTTCAGGAACATTTTTAACACTCTTATGGACTGGAGGTACGATCTTTTCCTCCTTATTATGGCAGTCTTCTGGACAGCATTCAACCAGCTTTATTATTCATTCCCGATTTTCCTCGAGCAATGGGTCCATCTCGACCGGCTTTCATCATTTTTTGGCCTTGCACCGGGGACAATTACCCCTCCGACAGTAATAAGCCTCGATGCGTTTTTTATCATTGTGCTGCAGATCTATATTTCATCTCAAAGCATGAAGATGAAGCCGCTTCACTCGATGATGACCGGTACTATGATACTCGGAGCAGGTCTGCTCCTGATGTTTATTACACAAAATCCATGGCTTGTGATAGCCGGTGTGCTGGTTTTTGCGATAGGAGAGATGGCCTCTTCCCCCAAATATACGGAGTACGTCGGCCGGATAGCGCCTTCAGATAAAAAGGCTTTGTACATGGGAACTTCTTTTTTGCCAATTGCTATAGGACATTTTGCAGCAGGCTGGATCTCAGGCAAACCATTCGAGGTAATTGCCGATAAATACTATCTTCTTTCCAAAGCGCTTACCAATCAGGGCTTTGCGCTAAATTCTGAAGGATTAACACAGAATGAATTCTTTGCCAAAGGCCAGCTGCTGATGAATATGGATGGAAGCCAGCTCGAACAGTATCTCTGGAACAAATATCATCCTTCACACATCTGGTTCCTCTTCACAGGGATTGCTGTTCTGGGAAGCCTGCTACTGCTTCTGTATGACCGGTTCATAATAAACAGGAAAACACCTCAAGCTTCTTAAGTTTGTAAAAATATAAATTCCCCTCAGTTCAGCTGCTTTTCCCTGTGGTTTTTTATAAGGTCCTCCAGGGTGTTCGACTGGAAATATTCTGTTATGATTGTATTCAGGCCGGTCCAGAATGGTTTTGCACCGCACGATGCGGAAAAGTCACATACATGATTGCAGCTCATGCAGTCGACAATGGCGATTTCAGGTTCAAATGCCCTGTATATGTCGATGATCCTTATCTCTCCGGGTTTGCGCGTAACGCGGTACCCGCTTTTTTTGCCCCTCGTTGTTGTGATCAGGCCAGCCGTTTTAAGGGAAGCAATAATATTGTCGAGGTACTTGACGGAAATCTTCTGACGGTCAGAAATATCTTTCTGGAGAATTCCCTTTTCCGGTTCAGCGAGGGCTATTTCAAGCATAGCCCTTATTCCATACCTGATCTTTGTATTATACTTCACTTGGTTGTATTACTTGCGTGCCAAAGTCTGATCCTCTATTCCCAGACCAAATTTAACAATAACTTCATCTTTTATCTTAACCATGCCGAAATATTTCACAGGTGGTTTTATATCGAGGTCTGAAAGGACTACAGTTATGGTTCCGACCATGATGTTGCCGGCGCCGTCAGGCTCTGTTTTGCAGCTGATATCATATTCCCTTGATACTCCTGCAATATCTATCATTACGTTGTGAAGCGTGAATTCCTGTTCGTTCCGCAACTGGCGTAATGCGCTGCGTGGTATGGAAATTATTAGATCAGGATACCTATCTGCTTTCAGAAGTGCAAGAAAATCCTTGTAGGCAATCTTGTTGTCACACTTGAAATCCTTTACAGGCACTACGATATCCGTTAATCTTCGGTTGCCACCCGCATCCGAGTTGTGCATGTTCACGTTTGAAATCGGATAGGAGAAGAGCACCCTGTTCACATTCGATTCCACCGTGATGTTGAGAAAACCTTTCATCGGAATCTCAGGTGAATCGTTCTCGAAAGTCGTGAAAGAAGTAAGCGTTAAAATAAGAAGGAAAGTAAATATGTATAGTATTTTATTTTTCATGATTAAATATTTTGTTACACAGAGTCACACAGAGCAGCACAGAGTTTCACAGAGGTGTTACTCTGTGGTTCTCTGTGGTTCTCTGTGGTTCTCTGTGTAACTTTTTTTATTAGAATGATATTCCTGATTCCAGCATAAATCCGTTGAATCCTCCGCCTCCGCCATATACGTCGAAGTTCTTGTAATTCTGTTTCACGTACTCAGCCTTGATGACAAGGTTTTTAACAGGGAACCATCCTGCTCCTGCCTCGAACCGGTTTATTCTTGCAGGTGTGTCATTTTTTGCTGCATTATACTTCACTCCGGCATAAAACTGTTCATCTGTTCCGAACCGGTAAAGTCCTTCAACTGCATACTGGCCGAAATCGAAATTATTTCCGTTCAGAAGTGTTCCCTTTGCCTTTTCAAGAAGACCGAAGACTTCCAGCCCATGAAATTTGGTGAACAGGTTCAGCATGGCTGAATTGTCCTTGTTGGTTGTTCCGGGTCCCCACTGTCCTGTCTGGAAATTTGCAGAAGCGTCAACGTCACCTGCATTGCCGGTCACTCTTTGCATCACCAGGTAATAGCGTGATCCTGCCCTGTCGCCAAAATAGAGCGCTCCTGAATGGTTTTTTGCTGCATGGTATCCCGACAATGTCAGCCTGAACCTGAAATCATCATTGAAGGCCTTATCAAAACCTGCCTTTCCGTACACCGCTAATTCCTTGCCGGCATTGAGTGCAGTATATTGTTTGGTTGCAGCACTGTAGCTCGAGAGAGTTGTATTGACATTCCCCGTGGTAAGACCGCCCATCAGCAACAGGCCTCCCGTGTTGAAATATATTTCGAGTGCGGGTGAAACTGTGAAAGCGTCAATTATATAGTTGCCTACAAAAGGATTCCTCAAAGCTTTCCCGTTGTCTGTCCTGCGGAAATGTGCATCACCGTAGTTGATTTCCATCATCCCGGCTCTGAAAGAGAGAAAATCCATAGCTCTTGTAATGGCAGGTGACTTTATAAAAGGCAGCTTATCGACAAAAAGATATCCGCCTTTCACCCATGTATCATTATGATGACGGGATGAGAGGTAGGTTTCAAGGTTTACGACTATCCCGTCAGCCAGTGTTCCTTCAATTACAAAATTGGCAGTCGGGAGAGTTATTCCTTTTCCCAGAGGTATGAGCCTGGCTGTATCTGCATGATGTTCAAGTGCCTGTATCTGAAGTGCAAAGTCAGCTCCTATTCTCACTTTGCGGGCAGTATCAGGCTGGGCACCAACAAAAGATTCTTCAAATTTCTGTTGTCCGAATGCACCCGCTGAAAGCATGAGCGCAAAGAAAACTGCAACGATATTTTTCATATTTTACTTTTATTTAATTTATTACTCAACTCCACTTATCTCTTCTCACTGAAATGCAGGTTAAATGATACTTTCACCTTATCGCCTGTCTTCAACGCCCCCATCATTGCCGTGGGAGGCTTCATTCCGAAATCGCTGAAGCTCATTTCTGCATTTGCTGTTATATCAAGGTTGTTATTGTCAATCAGTGTCCCGGTAAAAGGCACGGTTATGTCGCGGGTCTGTCCGGCAAGGGTAAGCTTACCCTTAAGATTGCCGCTGAATTTTGCACCTTCCGACTTCAGCCCGGTAATACCAGTACCCTGAAATTTTATCTGCGGAAATTCATCGGCTTTAAGAGCATCATACGTCTTTTTGTCCATCAGTGAACTCTCGCTTTTAATATCCCTGGTGTTGCAGGTGAAGATTATATTATCTATACTCCTGACTGCCGCCCCTTCTTTTGCGATCACAAAACCTGAGTTGAAGTGCAGCAGGTTTTCATCCCACTCGTGCAGTGATGAAGTGCCTGAAATGACAGCCTTGTTGTTTGTTCCTGTAAGGGTGTAGCTCTGACCGGCTGAATTCAGGCTGATGACCGCCAGAAATATATATAATGTATATCCGAATATTCTTTTCATTTTTTGTTTCTTAAATTATATCCCATAAATCCTATCTAAAAAGTGGGACAAAAATAAGTATTGTGAAATAATTAACAATACATTACCTAAATTATTTAGTAAAAAGTGATTTATATTATATAGTTAATGAAAAAGCCCCTTGAAAAGTTTAGCAAGGGGCCATATAAAATGTTAATGTTGAGGTATTTGCTAACCTATAATAAACAATCGCTTACTTGAAAATTCCGGGTCACATGTAACATTCAGCTTTAGTTTTCTCAAGCCTGCTTCATCACCCGGCGTGGGGATATGTGTAAGATGAACTTCGCATCCCTGGAGGGATTTCAGGTGCCCGAGCGCCATCTGGGCAGCAGTATTGTAAAGGGCGCTTATTCCCAGCACTATAAGTGTTTCCTCTACATCCAGGCTGACCATTTTGCCGCTGAGGATGTCCTTTTTGAGCCAGGTGACCGAATCGATGATATTTTTAGGAATAAGGTCGAGCTTGTCTGGGAGCCCTGAAAGATGTTTTATCGCATTCAGGATAAGGCTTGAAGACGCATGCAGCAGCTCTGAATTCTTGCCGGTGATTATGGTCCCATCATTCAGCTCGATTGCTGCGCCGCAAAAGATACCGGCATTTCCCTTCCCGCATTCCCTGGCTATCTTTGCGGCTTGCCTTGCGGGGAGGACAACTCTCCTGTCTCCAGGCTTTGCCGAAGCTTTTTCCATTATCATTGCGGCGTGATCGAGAGAATCCTTTCCCTGGATGCCGATATGATATTCCACTGCACACCTTAAATATCTGCGTATAATCTCCTGGTGTGAAGCTTCGGTAATGACCTTGTCATCGACAATGCCCGAGCTGGCCCTGTTCACGCCCATGTCGGTAGGGGACTGGTACATCGATTCGCCGCCGGTGATCTTTTCAATTATCCTCTTGAGCAAATGAAAAGCTTCGATATCGCGGTTGTAATTTACAACCGTTTTGCCGTAAGCTTTGAGATGGTATGAATCTATAAGCACCTCATCCTTCAGGTCGACAGTGGCTGCTTCATATGCAATATTCACCTTATGGTCGATGGGCAGATCCCAGATCGGGAAAGTCTCGAATTTGGCATATCCTGCTTTGACCCCTTTCCTGTATTCATGGTAAAGATTTGACAGGCATGTGGCAAGCTTACCGCTCCCTGGCCCCGGACCGGTCAGAATCACAATCGGCTTGTCTGTCTCAATGTACGGATTTGCACCGTACCCCTGGTCACTTACGATCAGTTCGACATCGGTAGGATATCCCTGGGTGGGACGATGAAGATAAACTTTGATACCTCTCAGCTCCAGCTTGTTTTTGAATGCAGTTGCAGGAGACTGGTTCTGATAGCGTGTGATGACAACAGCTGTAATGTCAATTCCCCATTCCCTGAAATCATCGATTGTCTTAAGTGCATCGACATCATATGTTATTCCGAAATCTGCCCTGATCTTTTTCCTTTCGATGTCTCCGGCATGAATGCACAGGATCACATTTATCTTGTCCTTAAGCATCTGCAGCAGCCGCATCTTTACATTGGGGTCGAAGCCCGGGAGCACCCTCGATGCATGATAGTCATAAAGGATCTTCCCGCCGAATTCAAGATAAAGCTTATGATTGAACCTGTTTACCCGCTCAAGTATCGAAATCGTTTGTTCCTGAAGGTACTTCTCATTATCGAAACCAATGAGCTTTTTATTCTCCATACAGTCCTTATAAAATTAAGGACTTCAATATTAGTAAATTTTTGTTCCGGTAAATCAAATGGCAGTAAGAATCAAGTTTCTCCTGTTTTTTCAGGAGCATCCTTCCCTGATACAGCTGTTTCTTCGGGATTGATCTCGTAAGTAAACCCTTTCTCTGAGGCTTTCATAACCAGGATCCTGAATATTATGAGGTTGGCAAGGATGGCTTCTGCCCGGTGAGCGGAGATCCCTGCAAGCTTCCTGAATTTTGACAGGGTTATCGAACCGTTTTTTGCAAGATATTCCATGAGCAGGTTTTCAGCCTGGCTGAATTTGACCATGACGCCCCTGTCTTTTCCTTCCTTTCTCCACACCTGGAGCAAAACCCTGTTGGCTTCGAGGTTCTGGTCATTATGCCTGAAGTAGGATATCCATTTCCCGCTCTCATCTTTAGCCTGGTAGGGTCTTTTGTCGCCACGGATCACTTCGACTTCCAGGACTGTCTTGCCGTTAATGGTATGTTGTGATGTCTTAAGATTTATTTCAGGGCGGCAGAACAGGTGAGCAGCAGTGTCGACCATATACATCTCTTCATCAGACCTCACTCCTGCAATGCTTCCGTTGTCGCGTACGCCTATCAGCAGTACGCCTCCCTCAGTATTTGCAAATGCCGAAAGAGTTCGTGCAATTTTCCTGCTGTCGTTTATGGCAAATTTGAAATCGAGCCTTTGGTTCTCACCTCCGGAAATAAGATTCCTGATGTAGTTGTCCATTTTACAAATTTAAGCAAACAGATTACAAGGACAACACCTCAGGATATCAGATCATTAATCGACAGTGGCAAGGACGTAATCCTTGAGACTGAGGAGGCAGTCTACCTGTCGCTGTGACAAATTCCCCTTCCAGCTGTAATATTTTTTCAGGGATCTTAAAAAACTTGTCTGATACGGGGTCAGGCTCCGGTGCTTTGATTCAAGAAAGCTGAATGCTTCCTTTATTTCCCTTGGTTCCATCTTTTTCACTCTTTTAAGTTATCCCCCGGTTATCGGTTGGGGAGATGAAATTACATGAAGTGATGACGCACCGGATTAATTCTAAATTAATTTATAATGAAGATTGAATGAGTGGATTTCGGATTTCGGATTACGGATTGCGGATTTAAATCCGAAATCGACAATCCGAAATCCGCAATTTCTCACCACCCCGGTATGAAGTTCAGACCGAATGAACCATTCCTGAATCCGCCATTCGTCAGCGGGAAAGCGTAGAAAGGCTCAATGATCATTGCCCCGAGAACATTGACCCTGAGGGAAATACCCGTACTGTAAACAGGTTTGCGCTGAGTTGTCGCGGTGGCCACAAAAGCATCGTTGGCGCCCAGCTCAACCTGGTTGTCCTTTCCCCATGCCAGGCCTGAATCGAAGAAGAAGTTCAGGTCTGTGAACAGGAATTTTGATTTGAGCAGCGCAAGCCTTTCAGGCCCGGTGAACGGTATTCTGATTTCGGCATTTGCCACGGCAATCTTCGATCCCATGAGATTCGTAATATCAAATCCGCTCGTCCCGTCTTTGCTGAGAACATTCTCATATCCCCTGATGAACCATGGATTTCCGAGATATAGCTGCGGCAGCTGACCTTTTACCGATCCGGCTCCATAGAGGCTGTAGTTATAGAACCTGAAAGCCAGTGTCACTGGTTTCATATAAAAATATTTCCTGTAATCGACCAGCGTGGTATAAACATCGGCCTGTCCGAAATACCTTTCCACCTGGAACCTTGCCCTGTGACCCTGCATGGGAGCTGTCATACCGAAGAATGAATTGTCTTCGACATAGGCAGCAGAGACCTGCCGGAAATTGAAGCCGTCGGGAGCAGGGATTTTTCTCCTGTTGCCGCCGATTGACGGACCATTGGGAATATAGTAGTTATTGAACCTGTCTATCCTGTAGCTGTACCATGATGTTGATACAGTCGATTCAAACCTCCTGGTCTGGGAAAGGGGATAAGCGGCAAACAGGGAAATATTATCCTCGAAGATTCTGAAATAGTCGATCACGAGATTATCAACAGGGATCCGCTCATTGTTATATGTTATCGAATCCGGCTGGTAATACATGCCGCCCGTCAGGTACGGTATGTGCGACAAAGCGGCTCCCCATTTGATCTTACCGCCCTGGTTGAGATATGCAACCTGCCCACCGAAATCGTAAACTTCGCCGTTCAGGGAGAGCGATGAATATATCTGGTTGTTGCCGACCATGTCGCCAAAGATCATGTTTATACTTCCGCCCAGGTTATTCCTGTATAATCCTGTCGATACACCGATACTCGCATTGTTTGAGATATAGTCGAGCTTGAATTTGGGTTTGTACGGCACATCTTTGGCAGAATCAGCATTGAATGTTTTTATCCCTTTGAGATCATAAATTGTCTGGTCGACTTTGTTTGCAACTGCTATATTGACCGGCGGAAGTGTTGAAGCCGTATAATCGTAATGATCCTTCTCCATCGGTTCTGCTTTGAACTGGCTGTCGTCGGCAGCATATATATTATACTTATCGTGATAAAAATAATTGTATGCGAGCACGTCTTTATCCTTTGCAACGCTGATGGCCGGCGAAAATTCAGTTATACCGCTTACCCCGGTCATATATTCTGTGAGCCGTTGGACTTTATCCTCACGGGTGTCGTATTTGAATATGTTCCTGAATCCGTCAGCATCCGAGAGGAAGTAGATATACCTGTCATCATGAGAGAAGACAGGATTGAGGTTGTAAGCATCCCTGAAAACATCGTATGTTTTTGCTGTTTTGTTCTTTACATCCATCACGGTAATGTCAAAAGCATAATTTTTGTCAGGTGCATCGGATTTTATCCTTTCTTTTGAAAAAACAATATACCTGCCATCAGACGACCATGAAGGATGCAGGTCCGCGGTGAAATCATCGGTCAGTTTTTCAACATCGCCCGTGGCGAGGGTATAGACGTACAGATCTGTTATTCCACCTACATTCCCGCTCAGTGCGATTTTCTTGCCGTCAGGTGACCAGGCCGGATTGCTGAATGACAGCACTCCCGGGATCTCGTATTCGTCAGATATCTTTCCTCTTCTTACATTCAGTATTGCAAGCTTGTTTTTTCCTTTGCTGACAATTACGAAAGCGAAATGCTTGCCGTCGGGCGACCATGTCCCTGATGATTCAATGAAATCGAAATCATCTATTTCCGAATTCCGTACGACGCTCGATAGTTTCTTTTTGAGCTTTCCTGTCGATGCATCGGCAAGGTAAAGGTCAAGAGTGAAAAGGTCTTTTTCTGAAAAGAAGGCAATGTATTTGCCATCGGGGCTAATCGAGGGAGATACATTCATTCTTCCTGCATTCTTATCTGATATTATCCGGCGGCCTGTAACACTGTCCTGGCGGTTCTTCAGAAACTTGCTGTAATAAAGCTCAGTGGCTGACTTCCACATTCCCGAAAGAGTAACATCGTTTACCTTGAGCAGCGAATCTGCAGCCCTGTTGAAGCCGAACATCGCCGTATTCCTGAGAAGAGGCATGATAACGGCATCACCCCATGTTTTCGCGATCATTGCCCAGAATGCCTGCCCATAGGTGTAGGGGAAGTACCTTGATTCAGTCGACAATTTTTTAAGGGTTGGAAAGTCATTGTTCAGGACGGCATCCCTCATCACCATTGATGTGTGGGGATCGACACTGCCTTTTGAAAGGTATTCAGCCATGCCCTCTATCATCCACAGGGGTACATTCTGGGTTGAGAAGTCCCTTGAATGCTGCGTGTTCATGAACATGTGGTACTGGAATGCGTGCACAAGCTCATGCCCGAGCACGTGATCTGTTTGTGCCATTGAGCTTGCAATGGGGATAATTACCCTGTTTTTCAGGCTCTCTGTTACACCTCCCGTACCCGTGCCTATATCACCGCTTACTGTATTTGTCTGCTGGAAGTCAGCGTGATTGTTATATATGATGATTGGATTTTTCAGTTTGAAGGTATCCCTGAAAACCTTCTGGTGCATCTGGTACCATTTTTCAGACCACTGCGTAATGGCATTAGCCATCGAATCATTTTTCAGATAGTTGTAAATCTCGAAATGAGGGGTCTGGATGACATCGAATTTGAACTTTTTATATCCCGGCTTATTCCTTCCGAAATACTGTGCGCTGCTGCTCATGCTGATCAGAATAAACATCAGCAGTGCTGAGCAGAATTTTTGAAAAATATTTTGCTTAAGACCTTTCATGACTCAATCCTTTTGTTAATCAATTAACAATAAATCAGACTATTGCATCTATAAGTGAACAAAAAATATGCCAGACTGGTTTAATCAGGCTCAATCAGCATAGCGGTACGAAAGAAAAGAAGTATCTTAATGTGATATTATTATCAATATTCCTTAAATAATTAAAAATATATAGAAAAAGTGCTTAAAAACTTTCAAAATGTAATAAAATATTTATATTTGCATGACAAACTGAAATAAAGGAAAGTATAACTAATTGACCATCTGAATAATGAAGCAGGCTGCCACATCGATAAAGCAATATATTTCTTCAGAAACGCTCCGGACGGAAGAAGCGATTTTCTTCATAAAGGAATCGTTCAATAAAAGGCTTTCACGGGCCCTTTGTCTTTCCAATGTATCTGCACCTATCGCAGTGCTTGACGGGACAGGAATAAACGATGATCTGAACGGGACCGAAAAACCTTTAAGTTTTCCTGTGAGCGGCATAACAAGTCATAATGCGGTTATAGTCCAGTCACTGGCAAAGTGGAAAAGGCTTCGCCTGAAAGAATTCAGCATTCCTGCAGGAAGGGGTTTGCTCACGGACATGAGAGCAGTAAGGCCGAGCGAAAAGCTCAGTCCTATTCATTCGGTTTATGTCGATCAGTGGGATTGGGAAAAGCATATCCTTCCTGTTCAAAGGAACCTGGAATATCTGCGGTTGACAGTTGATGCAATCTATGATGTTCTTAAAGGCACAGAAAAAGATCTGTTTGAAGAATTTCCGGAATACCAGCCTCTGCTTCCCGAGAAGATTCATTTCATTCATTCGGAACAGCTGCTGAAGCTATTTCCCGATCTTACCCCGAGGCAGCGCGAAAATGAAATTGCCAGGCAATATGGTGCAGTGTTCATTACCGGTATCGGGGCAGATCTCAGCAATGGGGAAGCCCATGACGGCCGGGCGCCTGATTATGATGACTGGAGCACTGTCAATGAAGAAGGATACACCGGGCTGAACGGGGATATCATTCTGTGGAATCCTGTTCTTAAAAAAGGTTTTGAGATATCATCGATGGGGATACGGGTTGATACATTTTCAATGGAAAGGCAGCTTGAGCTGAAAGGCTGTCCGGAAAGGAAAAGGCTCTTTTTCCATTCGATGCTCCTCCAGGGACTTTTGCCACAAAGCATCGGGGGAGGTATAGGTCAGTCGAGGGTATGCATGTTCCTGCTGAAAAAGAAACACATCGGGGAGGTGCAATCGAGTGTCTGGCCCGACCTGGATGCAGCATCAGGTTACAACCTGCTTTGATTATGGTTTTTCCTCGTTGAGTGAAAAGGCGATCACGCAATTCTTGAAAAAAGTTGGTACGAGCAGCAGCTTTTCTTTCTGCAGGAATTCGATGTCGGCTGTATTTGTCTGCTGCTGTTTAGTATTCAGAAGCATTGTTTTTGAGAAGTCCGGATTGATCATGAAGATCTCGCCTTCCCAGTTTGTGACAAGGAGATACCCGGGTATGCCGGTGTAAGCTATCCCGTCACCGTGCTGCAGGCTGTCGGCAACAACCTTCATGGTCAGGTCGGGTATGTTGATTGCGGCAAAATTGTTGCTTCCCTGTGCAGCAAGGAATAAAGTATCACCCATCACGAGAAGGCCATTAGGTCCGAGAAGACCTTGGGCCATCCATTCCTGGAGCTTTCCTGCGGAGTACCTGTGTATCTTGTTTGCATCAGTGTCGGAGATGTAAAGATTTCCGTCAGAATCAGATGCAATGTCATTGAGCATCCTTGCCCCGTTTACGGGTATCTTTCTGATTATGGAAGCTTTGTTGATATCCATCGCCACTATCTCATCTATATCAGCAGCAAAAAGAGTATCTCCGACGATAGCCATTCCTTTCGGGCCGCTCAGGCCGTCTATCCAGTGCAGGTCAGTAATATTCCCCGATTTGTCGAGCCTCGAGATAAACCCGTTCCCGTCTTTCTGCCTCGGTTCCATATTGACGTTGGATACATAAAGGATGTCCCTCTTCTTATCATAAATGACCGATTCGGGGGTTCTCAGCACACTGTCCGTTCTCCAAACTTCCTGGAGGATGAATTTTTTCACTGAATCCTGCTCCTGCACGGCCATTTTCCTGTTCCCGACATTGCATGATGCAAGAGCAACTAAAAGCGGCAACAATACAAGCAGATATTTTCTCATGACAATTACCCGTATATAATGTAAAGATACTTAATATTAAGCAGTTAATTGCTGAAGTCGACCGTGAGGCTGCCTTTTTCTTTTGACAGGAAAACCTCTCTGGCGATATTATTCACCGTGATCCTGTATTTTCCATAATAGGCCGGTGCGGAGAAATTTCCTTTTTTGTCAGTTTTGCCATTTGCATTTGTCCACCATTCACCAAATACCAGGTCCCTGTAGGCTTTCAGCGCGGGAGTGGGGGACCAGTCTCTTTTATAGAGTGATGAAGCAGGTATCCAGTTGGCACCTGCCCAGAATCCCCACATGAGTATGCCTTCCACTGCAGGATGCGAAAAGCAGATACGGTAATAGTCTGCCAGCTCAGCTGCTTTCTGCTGCTCCTGTTCCGGGGTAAGTTCTTGTATCCTGTCTTTATAATATGATGATCTCTGACCGGGCATGTTAAATTCAGTTATTCTTACCGGCAAATGAAATTTTGCCAGTGAATCAAGTGCCCTGCGGAGTTCGCCCCGGTCGAATGTTTCTGCATGCAGATGCCCCTGGACTCCTATACCTGCAACAGGGACTCCCTGTGATTTAAGTTTCCTGATGTGAGCCATATAATCATCCAGCCGGCGGCCTGTGAGTATATCATAATCGTTCACGAAAAGCTTTGCATCCGGATCACCATTGTGAGCCCAGTCTGCCATTTGCCTGGTTATTCCGGGCCCGAGCCTCTCCTCATAATAATTGCCATGGATCATCTCGTTATTGAGATCATATTCAGCAAAACGCCCCCTGTATTTTGAAGTTACAGTCTCGGCCCTGTTCTTAATGGTCTGACTGAGCTCCTCATTACCAAGCTCTTTGATCCACGGCTGTACGAACTGGGAAATCCCCCAGAACAGGTTATGTCCCCTTAATGGTATTTCGTGTGATTCAGTCCATTTGAGGATACCGTCGATTATGTCATAACGGACCTGTCCTTTCTGGCGTTCCATCGAATACCATTTCAGAGCATTTTCAGTAACAGCAGAGTTGAAGTTCTCAAGAAATTTCTGTTCAAACTGTTTCTTGTCATTCCCGGGCATGCTGCCGGCAAAGTTGTCGGGGATTGCACATCCGAACCAGAATTCGTGACGAAGCTGTTCGATTTTAACTGCTTGGCCTTTCTTTGCATGGACAGTTATTGTCCCTTTACGGTATTTGGCGATTGAATCGTTTATGCCTGGGTACCGGGCAATGGCAAAATGAATGGAGAGGATGATCAGTATACAGAGCGAAGCAAGTTTTTTCATAAGTCATTTATCTTATTTCAGATAAAAATAACTTAAAAAACGCAAAGGGCGCAAAATTAAAACCTTTGCGCTCTCTGCGTTAAAACCGGATTTATCTTTCGCAGATTTCCTTAAGCTTCTCCAATGCTTTCGGCCATTGCTCCTCGAAGAGCTGGCTGAATTCAGGTATGACGTCCAGGTCGATTGCGAGAATAGTCTTACCTGCCCCTGGTACGAGTGTATAGTTTTCGAGAGCTCCCTGCCAGTCATCAACTTCGGGTCCGCACATGGTGTCGACACCATCTTTTATGAAGCCAAAATACTCGATGCTGATGAATTTATCGGGTATGTTTTCCCTTATCCTGCCGATCAGGCCTTCTTCCTTTCCGTTTTTACCGGAACCGATAAACCTGATTTTCGAACCTTTGGACCATGATCCTTTGAAATGTGAACCGGGGCTGAAAACAGAGCTCCATTGTTCGAATGTCTCCGGGCTGATCAGGGCATTGTAAACTTTCGCAGGCTCTGCATTAATGTCAACCTCAAAATGCTTTATATCATTCCTGTACTCGGCATATCTTTTAAAGTTGTCAAGTATTGCCTGCCAGCCTTCCTGCTGTCTTTCGGGAGCGTTGGCTGTTTCAGCTTCAAAAATTTCGGAAATCCTTGTACCGGTGCCTTTAGGTGAAAATGTCACCCTTACTTTACGCCCGTCAGCTATGGTATATTCTATATGCTTGTACAATTCTATATTGTTGTACTCTCCTGAAAAGTTGAATCCGTTTTTGCCGTCGGACGACTCCATCCTGTAAAAGAATTTTCCGCCGACTTTCAGATCGCTTTCCGCATATGGCGTATGCCAGTCTATCGATGCATAATTCCAGTGCATCACATGCCTGGGATCTGTCCAGAGATCCCATACCTTTTCAACAGGAGCATTCACTGCTGTTTCGACAGTTATTTTTGTTTTTGCCAGTGTTTCCATGGGATTTTCTTTTCATAACAAGAAATTTATGCTGAATGTTCGTAATATTTTGCTCCATTCAGCTTAATTCCCCGTTTGAAGTTTTTTATGATCCGCCAAGCAGAACTGTTGCCGACCCGACCTGCTGCCTGTCGCCGAGGACGTAGGCAATGTCGCCTTCAAGGAAAGGTGTGTCGGGGGGAGGATATTCGATGACCTCGGTCCCTCTTTTAAGAGCAAGCAGCGTAACTCCTGTCTTTTTCCTCAGATCAATTTCCACCGGTGACCTGCCAATGGCTTTGGATGACTTGCCGACCAGTATCTCAGAAATCTTTATTTCTGAAAACTCATCCATTACCGATGGCTGCCTTACAATGTCACGTTCGCTGTAGACCCCGAGGCTGTTCATCCTGGCATTCTTGAGTATCCTGCTTATATCTTTCTGCGGAACATTCCTCTCGGAAAGCACCCTGTTCAGAATGTCAATTGCTATCTCGAGCTTTTCCGGTACCACCTGGTCTGCGCCTGACTTATATAGTTGTGCAATGTTGAGCATCAGGGGCGTACGAGCAATAATATAAGCGTCGTTATTGAACTTCCGGATCTTTTCTATGATGGCCATTGCAGGTATTATGCTTCCTACGGAAATAACAACGACATCGGCAAGGTCGGCATGGGCTCTCTTCAGGACAGGTTCATTCACGGCATCCCCATAGACTACAGGATCTCCTTTTCTCATCTTTTGCCTTGCGATAACCGGATCGAAAACAATTGAGATGTGCTTTATGCCATTTTCCCGGGCCATCGATGAGAGCTTAAGCGCGCTCGCATCCTTGCCGATAATCACAAGATGCCTTGTGAATTCAGGCATGGGAGCCTCGGGAAGGGGAAAAAGTCCGTTGATGATTCTTTCCGGCAAAGGCACCAGCGTGAGTGTCCTGTAAACCGGGTCAGACAGTTTTATCAGGAATGGTGTGGCTGCAATCGTTATGACAGCGACAGCGAGAAAAAGCTGGTAATAAAAATCCGAAAGTATCTCAAAGTCATAACCGAGTTTTGCGAGGATGAATGAGAATTCACCCACCTGGCTTAGCGATAAACCGATCAGTATGGTTCCCTTCAGGGTATGGCCAAGGAGAAAACCGGTACCTCCCGCAATTATTGTCTTCAGCACAATTACCAATAAAACAGTCACGAAAACAAGTGCCGCATTTCCAGCAACGAAATGAATGTCGAGGAGCATTCCGATCGAGACAAAAAAGAAGCTTGTAAAAATGTCTTTTATAGGCATGAAGTTGCCGAAAACATTGTGGCTGTATTCTGATTCAGAGATCATGAGGCCGGCAAGGAATGCGCCGAATGCCAGTGACATGCCCAGCTTTGAGGTCAGCAGTGCGATGCCGAAGCAGATCAGGAAAATGCTCATTATAAAAAGCTCCTGGTTCCTTGTGAGAGCTACCAGGTGAAGCAGCCTGGGAAGCACCCATTTGTTCCCGGCATAGACCAGTCCTATAATTACTACTACTTTGACAGAAAGAATTATCAGCTCTTTTGTAATATTCAGCGAGTTGTCGGCCAGGAGGTTTGTAAAAAGGATGAGTGGTACAAGAAGAAGGTCCTGGAAAATGAGGACGCCAAGCACTGTCCTGCCATAGTTCGATGTTATTTCCGACCTTTCCTGAAGCAGCTTCATCACAAGAGCTGAGCTGCTCAGTGCAATAAGGAATCCCATTAACATTGCGGATTGCCAGCCCATCGGGTAAAAATGCGAAACACCGAAGAATACGCCTGCCGTTAACATCACCTGTAACAGTCCGCCAAGAAATACTATTCTCCTGATTTTAAGCAAATGCTGAAGGGAGAATTCCAGGCCAATGGTGAAGAGCAGCATCACTATCCCGATTTCTGCGAGAACTTCTATTTCGTTCCGGCCTCCTGTGAGTGATAAAAGATGAGGACCCGCTATTATGCCTGTTAAAAGATATCCAACTACCGTGGGAACCCTGATTCTCGTAAACAGCAGGTTTACGAAGGTCGAGAGTGCAAAAACAATGACTATGCCTTTAAGGATTTCGAGGTCCATAGCTGTAAATTTACCCATAATACGGCAGAGTTCAGTAAAATCGATTTGTGATTTCGGGAAAATCTTATCTTTAATTTAAAATTCATTGCATCCATTAATGCTTTAAACCTGCTACTATGAAAAAGCTAATCTTTTTGTTCTTGTTGACAGTTACCGGGATTTTGAAACTTTCAGCCCAGCCTGATGAAGAGGGCAGCAAGGATCCGGCATTGTTCACCAGGATGCCGAATCATTATATTTACAGCTATGAAGACAAGGATTTCGACAGCTTCAATTTCTGGTTTGGAAGCGATAAATACCAGGCTGTTGAAGGCCATCATCTCACGATAATTTACAGTTTAAAGGATAATGTTTCTCAAAGCTACAGCCCTCTGCAGGTAGTGAGAAATTACACTAACGCCATTAAGAAAGCGGGAGGACAGGTCCTTACCGAATTTGAAGATGGTGGCATGCAGTACAATATTTTGAAGCTGGTAAAAAACGGGAAAGAGGTCTGGGTCCAGGTTGAAGCTTCTGAAAATGGAACTTACAAGGTCAATCTTGTTGAAAAGGAAGCAATGGCGCAGGATGTTGTAGCTGATGCTGCAAGCCTTTCAAACAGCCTGAAACAGACGGGCAAAGTTGCCATTTATGGCATTTACTTCGATACAGGCAAATCTGTGCTTAAACCTGAGTCAGATGCTGCCGTTGCTGAAATCGGCAAGCTCATGAAATCTGATCCTTCACTAAAGATCTATGTTGTCGGGCATACGGATAATGCCGGTGCATACGATTCAAACATCCGGCTTTCTATGGACAGGGCCACTGCAGTGGTGAACGCACTTGTGACAAAGCAATCAGTGAATGTGGCCAGGCTTAAAGCCTGCGGCAACGGTCCTACTGCACCGGTTGCAAGCAACGATACTGAAGAAGGTAAGGCGCTGAACAGGAGAGTGGAGCTGGTGAAGCAATGATCAGGGTTTGTTTATCCTGAATATGTTTACAGGCATGTTCCTGAACTCCGTTGATTTGGTTTTCAGCATGCCAACCTTAATCGCCACTTTCTCGGATCTTATGTTTTCGGTGTTAATGATCGAGATCAGGGATGCGGTGAAATTTTTTTGAAAAGCAAAATCGCGGCATTTGATTGCAGCTTCAGTTGCATAACCCTTATTCCAGAACTGAGGCAGGATCGAATATCCTATTTCGAGCTCTTTCATGCCATCAATTTCCTGGATCAAAAGACCGCATTGACCGATAAACCTGCCGGTATCACGGTCAATTAAAGCATTCATGCCCCCAAGGTCATTCTGATATCTCCCCTCCACGCGGCTAAACCACTCCCTGCATTGTTCATAGGGTGTTGTAATATTTTGCAAACCCAGGAATCTTGCTGAATCGGGGTGATTAAAAAATTCCAGCCATTCATTAAAATAGGAATGATCCACAAGCCGGAACATCAGTCTTTTTGTGATCTCGCCTGTAAGAATATATTTCATTTCATTGGGATTATTTCGGAAGAGGATCAAGACCTGTTTCCTTTCTCCACTGATTAACTTTTGTGGCATCCTCAAGAGGATATAGTTCCTCCTTTCCTGTTTTCTCATTATACCTGGTATGTGTTCCATAACGCTGGGGGATATTTTCATTTACACACATCCTGTCATACAACAGGGCATATCTTTCCCAGGGGATTTCATCAGCCTCGCAGCTCTTTTTAACTTCGGGCAGATATTTCGCCTGCATTCTGCCATCAGCATGCTGAACAACAAGGTATGCTGCCATAACAGCTTCAGGCCCTACATCTTTTATTTTTGGCCATCCTTTTCTCTGCAATAAATTTTCAAGTTCTTTCTGATTCTCTTCGGACAGCATCAGCTTAGCTTTCCACAGGGCAGAAGTCACTGATGACCTCATTCCGAGTTTTCTTACTGAAATGCCTATCTCATTAAAAAAGCCCTGGTCGTTTGCGCTTAATCTCCATAATGCCTTTGCAAATTCGGGATCTGCATACGGGTTATGGTACTTTTTATTCAGCATTGAAACCAGATGGTCTTCAAATGTTTTCCACCTCGGATCTTTCCGTGCGGCCATAAAATCCGGATCGAGCAGTGCATTGAGTGCGGTATCAATTTCAACTGCCCTGTTAAGGTACTTAAAGCAACTGTCGAACTGTCTTATGATGGAGTTGTCTATTGAAAGAGCGCAGGCACAGTTGTATAGTATTTTCGGATTATCAGGCTCTCTAATAAGCATTTTCCTGTACTCTGCTATTGCATCCGGAATATTTCCTTCAGCATACAGGCTGTCGGCCTTGTTGCTGAAATGTGGCAAGGGTGGCTGTGACATCAACATGGAACTGCACGAGCAGAGAAAGAAAATCAGGAGTATCTGTAGTTTTTTCATAAGGATTCTCTTTTCATGTAAGTTACAAAAAATCCCGCAGTCAAGAAACTGCGGGATTGAATTTATGCTTTTCAGAATTTATCCCAGAACAGCTTTATTGTAGGCAGATCTCCGCCCATTGCATTAACAGCTGCCTGATAACTGACAGAATTCATTTCATCCTCATTATATGGATAGGGCATCCTCACGGGTATATCGGAATAAGTCATATCTTCGGGGACATTCAGGATCGGAAAATCCAGCCTCCTCCATTCAGCCCATCCTTCTACACCCCTGTCAAACAGGCCAAGCCATTTCTGGTTCCCTATTTTTTCCTTAAAACTGGCACCTGCCGTAGAATATGCCACAGATGGCTGGGCAAGGTAAACGCTTGCGTCCGCATCACTTACACCCCAGTATGCCATGCTGGCACGAATTGCGTTATTATAGTGTGTTTCCGCATTGGTCACACCTCCGAGTCCTCTCTCAGCTGCTTCAGCAAGAAGGAACTCTACTTCGACGTAATCACTCATGATAACAGGGTAAGTAGGATTCAGCCTGATTGACTCTGCAAAATGTGAATATGAATCATAGTCACTCGATTCCGTTAATCCATATGTAATGCCAATGTACTCTCCTTCAACCTGTGTGAACCAGACATGGCGCCTCGGATCGTTAAGTGAGTTCATCATGTCAACCAGGGTGTTTGAAGGAGTATAGTCGAATCTTCCTCTCAGGACATATTCACTGTAATATGAGCTGACAAGTGGATCAAGTCCCGGCCAGACAAGGATTGCACTTTCAGACTGATTCGTAAAAACACCTGAAGCTACTGCCTCACTGATGAGAGTACCGGAGTTCGATCCCGGAACATCCGAGAGTCTCATTGCAATCCTCAGTTTCAGAGAACATGCAAACTTTTTCCATAAGCTGACATTGCCATCATAAAGAACATCCGCCAGTCCGAATCCCTGGTATGCTCCATCGAGATCGGCAATTGCTGCATTCAATCTTAAAACCAGATCATTATAGATAGTCGCAGCATCGTCGTAGGCAGCTCTGCTGTTTGCAGCTCCCATCAGAGACTGGGAATAGGGGACGTTGCCAAAGGCATCCACAAGCATTTGATAAGCATATACGCTGCAAACTTCGATGATCGCCAGCTTGTTCTTTTTTTGCTTCGTTCCTGCTACTGTAGGTATATCTATCCCTTCAATTTTAGTCCGTGAATCTTTCAGGTTCATAAGGACATCCCTGTAAAGGATTGCAGAATACAGGTCGGGAATCTGACGGTCCTGGAAGTTATAACGGCTTTCATCAATATACTGTACCTGAGATTGGTATTGTACCAGAAGCCTGGAAATATTGACATTTTGATTTATGCTTCCAATCAGGCTGTCGAGCGCGACCAGAGCAGAAGTGAATACAGATTCCGCCTGGACACTGACAGGATTTTTCGGATCTACATTATCCGGCAATTCACAGGAATATACAAGAATCACCAGGACAGAGATAATATAAAGTATCTTATTTTTCATTTTCGTGTGATTAAAGGATTAAAAGTTTACCATCATATTGAACCCGAAAGTTCTCGTGGAAGGATAAGCTCCGTCTGCCGTGCCTTGAATATTTCCTGAGCTGGCGCTTGTTTCAGGATCATAGTACGGCATGTTTTTATGAATTATCCACAGATTTCTGCCCACGAGAGATAATGTGACCTTTGACAATGGTGTTTTGGAAATCAATGCTGATGGAAGGGAATAGTTTAAAGCGACTTCCCTTAACTTGACATACGATCCATCGTAAACGTAATTGGCTGTAGGCAGGTAGTCAGCGTTCCATGCACCGTAATAGTCATTTGCAGGCACGTAAGTAGTGTTTGGAGATCCGTTTGTATAGACTGCATCATACAGTACACCGCCGCCATCTGCGACAGGGTCGCGTTTAGGCTTGCCTTTATCATTTAGACCTGCTGTCTCGGCAAAGATCCCCGTATTCAGGCCCCACCTCATATCGACAGAGTAAATGTTGCCACCTTTTGAAATATCAACCAGTCCTGATAATGAGATGTTTTTATAGTTTAGAACAGTGGTTATGCCTGAATTCCAGTCGGGCAACGTTGGGCCAAGGATAGCTAAAGGATCATCACCCACCAGGAACCAGCCGTCCTCATCAACAGTCCTTTTACCGTTTGTATAGACGAAATCTGTTCCGCGCAGCATACCATATGGATATCCTTTGACTATATTCGTGCTTATGTCCCACTCGGAATTAAGGAGAATGTTATCAACCCCTTCATAGAGGCTTAATACCTTGTTTATGTTTTTAAACCAGTTTGCCTGAACATCGAGAGAGAAATCCCCGGCCTTAATCAACGTTGCATTTACAGACAACTCGATACCCTTGTTTTCAATTTCACCTGAATTCACATATCGCTGGCTGAAACCTGATGAACGGCTGATGTTCACATTCATTATCTGATCGACACTGTTTGTCTTGTACACAGCAAGGTCAAATCCGAACCTGTTATTCAGGAACTTTGTTTCAAGCCCGGCTTCAATGCTCCTGGTTCTTTCGGGTTTCAGCTCCGAATTCTGCAGAACCCTGTTTACAAAAAATCGCCCGAGAGTGCCCCAGTTTGATTTCTGACGGTATGTAGTAATCGTGCTGTATACAGGTGCATCATTGCCGACTTCAGCGTAGTTGAGCCTCAGCTTCATGAAAGATAATACATTGGATTCCTTCATGAAGGGTAATTCCGAAAGAATAAAGCTCGTGGAAGCAGAGGGATAGAAATAGCTGTTATTGCCTGAAGGTAATGTCGATGATACGTCATTACGGCCTGACAACTCGAGATAGACCATATTCCTGTACCCCAGAGACAGGTTGCCGAAAACACTATTAACACCGGATAACATTTCCTTTTCAGTCAGATCAACGGGTGATGTCGTGTTCTTAAGATTGTACAAGTCAGGTATCAGCAATCCTCCGGATGTTTTCCCGAAAGTTGATTTGATGGTTGTTCTCCTGACGTTGGATCCAAGCAATCCGTTTATTGAAAATGTGCCGAATGATTTGTTGATCTTAGCCATCAGGTCCATGTTAGTCTCGGAGAAAGTTCTGACAAACTTAGAATATTCGGATGTCTGGTTGCTGCCAATGGCAATTCTTTCTTCCTGGTATTCCGAATAGGTATCAGTTGCTGCACGGCCTTCAATTGTAATCCAGGGTGCAAGCTTGTATCTTAATGTTCCATATCCGAATATCCTGTCCCTTCCGTCATTTTCATAGTTTACATTACGGGTCCAGTATATATTATTGTGGTATGCCGGGGGAGTGAGTCTGTTCCAGCGTGAATAGTTCCACGTGCGCTGTCTGCCGTCAGGGGTTACCTGGTATTTTTCCAGGTCTTCGATATCAACATTTGCCTGGAACCACTGGGCAAGTGACTGCATGGGGTTTCCCGCGTCGTAACCCTGGCCGTATCGGCCAATTGTTACATTATTATTATAAGACACATTCGATTCAACGGATAATTTCTCCGACAGGTTATATGATGTGCTCAGGTTGAATATATTCTTTTTTATTTTGCTGTTTGGCATGATACCCGTTTCATCCAGGTTAGTGTATGAAAACCTGAATGTACCTTTTTCATTGCCACCGTCCAGGGCGAGATTGTAATTCTGTTTGATCCCGGTTTCAAAAAAATCCCTGATGTCGTGTTTTGCGGCCACCCATGGTACTTTTTTCAAATAATGCTCCGCGTCTGTAGGTTCAAGACTGACCCAGTCAAAGACCATAATCGAAGGGTCGAATTTTGCACCCCATGAGGCATCCTCGCTTGTCGGAACTATCAGGTCCCTGACGCCATCGCCATCGAGATCGGAATACCAGAAATAGCCTGAAGGATCGGGATAACCCTGTCCGTATCCCCCGCCATATTCTTTCTGCATCCTGGGCAGAGTACTTTTGTCTATTTTTGTGAAAGTAAGTCCTGCTGACAAAGACACTCCGATACCTTTCTTAACGGCACCTTTTTTTGTAGTAATCATAACGACACCGTTTGCAGCACGTGAACCATAGAGCGCCGTAGCTGCGGCTCCTTTCAGAACTGACATAGATTCTATATCCTCCGGGTTAATATCAGCTGCCGCATTACCATAGTCGTAACCTTTGGTGTTAGTCATCTCGTCCATGGTATTGTTGTTGCTGTTGTCTATCGGCACGCCATCGACAACAAACAGGGCCTGGTTATTATTCATAAGTGATTTATTGCCCCTGATCAGGACATTTGTTGACCCGCCCATCGTACTGGACTGTTTGATCTGCAGCCCTGATACCTTTCCGGAAAGTGAGTTTACAAAGTTGGACTCCTTGGTTTTGCTGATATCGTCTCCTCCAACTTCCTGGACAGCATACCCGAGAGATTTCTTTTCACGTGAAATACCAAGAGCTGTTACAACGACCTCGTCGAGGCCTGTAACATCAGCTGACAGGGAGATATCGATGAGATTACGGCCTGTAATTTCAATTTCCTGTTTTTTCATTCCTATATAGGAAAACACCAGAGTTGCATTTTCCGGCTGAACAGGCAATGAGTACTTTCCATTGATGTCAGTGAGAGTTCCGGTGGTGGTTCCTTTCAGGGAAACACTTACCCCTGCAAGGGGGGACCGGTCGTCCGCTGAGAGCACAGTCCCGGCGACGGTCCTTATCTGTGCAACCAGGGGAAAAGACATGGCCAGCACAGATAACATTAATGTTAATAAGAGTTTTTTCATAAAGATTAATTTGGTAGTTATATTTCCAATATTCCTAATAGATTAGTGTTCAATTTAATAGCTAAAATTTTATAAAAAACAGAGAAAGATACCGGCGGATCTCTCTCTGTTTTAACCTAAAACCTTTTCGCAGAGAAATTATGCCGGTGGATTTCCTTCATTCAGCAGAGAGGGGTAAAAGGCACCAATCAGCTTCAGACAGGTGACAGGATCCTGCTGCCCCGGGGTAAGGATTTTCTGATGGAAGTATGCAGTGCGGTTCAAGTTCGTATCATTGGTCTTCCAGCCTGACCTGGCATAACCTCTGTTCAGCTTCTCAACTCCGAAGTGTGTACCGTAACACACATATTGAACTGAAAGCTTGTCAGATATAGTAATGTATCTTCTGCAATTTTTAGTCTTGTCGATTGCTATCGTTAGTTTAGTCGCAGAATTGTCATAAGTTATCGTATAGGTGTCCAGGGTGACACCGTCAAGAATGACAGGCTGATCTGAAGTTTCGATCCTGAAGTCTCCCATTGCCGTAAAGGATTTTCCCTCGGCAACCAGTTTTCTTGCAAATGATGCACAGCTTATGATTAAGATAATCAGTGCAGTAATTGTCATCCGTTTCATTGATTGAAAGATTAAGTTAAACGAGTGAATGTTTGAGAAAAGTGATTTCATTTTTGTTTTAAATCATTGATTATCCCAAAATTAAAACCGGTATTCAGACTAAAAAAAGTTATTCAGCGAACTACTGATTACTTATGATGAAAGGATTTTACTGCCTGAGGCGGGGGTTGAACTGCAATATTAAGCCGGCAAACTGCATTTTTACGGGTTTTCACCCGGACAAGATGACGTTTAAGGTCAAATTGGCATCGTTTACTGCATAACAGCTTAAAATATGGACATTGACCAAAATATGGAGTATATTTGATTATTATGCACTGAATCTGATGACGGGCAAAGTCTTTACCGGGAATAGCTCAGGCCGGAAACTTTTCTTCTACATAACTTACTGGCTGATATACCTTATATTCTTTTCTGTACAGCGGTTCTTTTCAATGCGGTACATCATGTTATCGCATAACCTCGATACGGGTAATGCCTTATTCTCCGATTCCTTGATGACAAATCTGTTTTTTCTTCCCGCTGTAATTTTGTCTTCCCATTTTATGGTCAATTTCCTGGTTCCAAGATTTTATTTCCTCAAACGTTTTTACCTTTTTTCAATCCTGGCCGGACTGACAATAATCCTTTATCCATTTTTCATATATCTGCTCAGGATTTTGTATGTCGATCATTTTTATCCGAATCCGGAAAAATACAGTATCGACAATTATTTTGCCGCAATGCTCATTTTTGTTTTCGGGCTTGCACCTCTTGCCTGGTATGAGATTGCAAGGCATCTGAGGTCTGTAGATGAGATAAGGCGCAGGATCGATAAAGACAGGCTCGAAGCACTGCTGAAGCTCAAGGAGGCTGAGCTTAAGCTGCTCAAAAGCCAGCTTCATCCTCATTTCCTTTTCAATACTCTTAACAATCTTTATGCCCTGGTGATCGAGAAATCAGACCGTGCACCTGATCTGATAATCAGGCTCAGTGATATGCTGAGCTATATAATATATGATTGCAAATCTGAAAAAGTAGAATTGTCAAAAGACATCGGTTTCATAAAGAATTACATCGAAGTGCAGAAAGTCAGATTTGACAACTGCAATATCAGGTTTACCATCAAGGGAGATATGGATAATAAAAAAATTGCGCCGATGATCCTTCATACCTTCATAGATAACAGTTTTAAGCACGGCGCAGAAACTGATCCGGGAAATCCCTGGATAAGGATTGCCCTTACTGCATCAGATGACAAACTTTTCCTGACCGTAATAAACAGTATGGCAAATCATACAGACGGAGATCCGGACATTGAAGGCATAGGCATAACGAATACCAGGAAAAGACTCGAAATGCTGTACCGTGACAGACATGAGCTGGTACTACAGAAAACACATGACAAATTTGCGGTATTCCTTAAAATGAAGCTTTGACATGGGAAACAGTATACGATGCCTGATCATTGATGATGAACCTCTCGCAATTAAGCTTATCAGGTCTCATCTTGAAAAACTCGATTGTTTTGAGGTTGCCGGTGAATGCAGGAACGCCCTCAAGGCATTGGAATTCCTCAGGGAAGAAAAGATAGATCTAATGTTCCTTGATATAAACATGCCGGAGATCACAGGACTCGATTTCCTTAAAACCCTTCATGATCCTCCTTATGTAATTATAACGACAGCATACAGGGAATATGCGGTTGAAGGTTACGACCTGGATATCGTTGATTTCCTGCTGAAGCCAATATCTTTCGAGAGATTCCTTAAAGCCATAAACAGGTTCTGTAACAGGAAGAACCCTGCTTCGAATGGCGTTGCTGCGGATCATGCTGCTGCACCCGAAAGGAAATATGTTTACATCCAGGACGGGAAGAACATTTTTAAGCTATTGTATGATGATGTTTCATATTTTGAAGGTTATGGAGAATATGTGAAAGTTATCACCTGCAATAAAACGTATGTTGTGCGTGAATCCCTTACTGACTTCGAGCACAAGCTTCCCGTTGAATCATTTCTCAGGATACATAAATCCTATATCGTAAATCTTCAGAAGATTAAAGGCTTCAGCACCGTGCATGTTATGCTGAAAGACAATGAGCTTCCCATTGGCAGGATCTATCGGGAGAACGCCGTCAAGGTTCTCAGAAAAGGATGACTGTAAAACAACAAAAATCAGCCGTGGGGCTGATTTTTTTTCACCGGAAGACTTTATTTATACTTCCTTGATATCAGCTTTGCCGGCATTTGTCTTTACAGATTTGATGCCGTTGTCACAGCCGCTTTCGCTTTTGTAGTTCTGACTCACACCGATTGTCTGGCTGTTGGCAGCAGTTACTGAAAAACGGAACAGGTTCGACGGTGTTTTAGTCTTTATTACTCTTTTCGGATCGGAAATATTCTTCCTTACCGATTCAATCCCGTTAAGGCACGAAGCTTTGCTGGTATAACCTTCACTGCTTAAAATTATCTGACCATTGCTGGCCTTAAGGCGAAAACGGAATTCTCCTTTTTTACCGCTTTGATAAACTTCAAATTTTGCCATTTTAAAAAAAAATTAAATTAGTACTGGAGTTTAAATGGAATTATTTTTTAAAGAGTTTTCCGAGAATATTTTTTGCCATCCCGCCGGCAGCACCTGCGCCTGCACCTCCGAAAAGCTCATTAAGAGGTGATGGGTCATTATCCGGAGTAGCACTGTTTTTCTTTGTTATCATGTTTATAAGGGCAGGAATGGCTATCTGGGCAATGTTTCTCGAAATATCCTGCGAAAGGCCCATCTTGCCGACAAGACCCGATACGACACCGGAAGTTATACCGGACTGGAGTTTATCCGCTCCCGGATTGTTCTGTTGCTTCGAAAAGAGGTTCATCACGTTCGACAACCCTCCGCCGGTCATCTGCTGGCCAACCTCTTTTTTTGTGACATCTCCGATTATTGAGAAAACCTGATCGAGCTTCCCGGCGGGCAGGTTTGCTTTGCTCATTATCTGGCCGCCGACTTCTGACTTAAGATTTCCGATTAAATTTTCTATCATGATTCTTAATTTTGATTAGACTTAAATATAATAACAATTTTCTTTGTAAAAGAGAATTGGCGCATGTTAAAATGTAGATATATTTACGTTTTTAATTCTTTTATGCGGGTCAGCGGTTTTACATTTATACGGAATGCCATCAAACTTGATTATCCTGTTGTCGAATCAATTAAATCCATACTTCCCGTCTGCGACGAATTCGTGGTTGCCGTCGGCAATTCTTCCGATGATACTCTTAACCTGATCAGGAACATCGGCGACAAAAGAATCCGTATCATTGAAACTGTCTGGGATGAATCGCCCGAAATGAAAACAGGAGGACGTGTCCTGGCTTTGGAGACAGATAAGGCTTTCAAGGCAATATCACCGGAATCCGACTGGGCATTCTACATACAGGGCGATGAAGTGATACATGAGAAATACCTTGACAGAATCCGGGAGGCCATGATCCAATGGAAAGATGATGAAAAGGTCGACGGGCTTCTTTTCAACTATCTTCATTTCTATGGTTCATACAATTATACAGGCTCATCACCCCGCTGGTATAATCACGAGATAAGAATAATAAGGAACAGGAATAATTTCTATTCATACCGCGATGCACAGGGATTCAGGAAAGATGACAATAAAAAGCTCAATGTGAAGCCTGTTGATGCATATGTTTATCACTATGGATGGGTTAAAGAGCCATCTGTGATGATGAAAAAGCTTATTAACGCATCTTCTTTTTACGATGGTCTCAAATGGTTAAAGAGAGCCGGGAATGAAGAATATTATGATTATTCCACCGTAGATTCGTTAAGCTATTTCGAAAACACTCATCCGCAGGTGATGCATGAGCATATTGCACGGAAGAACTGGGACTTCGATTATGATATTTCTTTCAACAGGCTTTCATTCAGGTACAGGGCAAAAATATTCCTCAGGAAATACCTTGGAATCAATTCTTTTTACGAGAATTATAATTTGATTTAAAGGCCATTTGCAGCAACCATAAGCCAGGCAGTCCAGCAGACATTTTTTACTCTCCGGGAATAAACCGGCCCATTCATTTGTCTTAATCTTGAAATTTACCCTTAAGACATGAAAAGGAGAATTATTGTTATTGCCTCGATCCTGCTCCCCCTTGTTGCCTTGTTTGTATTCAATACCATGTTTTCCGCCAAAAAGGGGGAAGAGGTTTTTACAGAGGTACGGCAGGGGATGTTTGAAATATCAGTCTCAAACTCAGGAGAACTTCTTGCAGAAAAATCAATGGATGTGCGCGGACCCGATCTTTTTCAGCAGCAAGAGCAGCAACGGGGCGGTGGCGGTAGCGGTGGCGGGATGCGCGGCGGTGGCGGTGGCGGTGGTCACATGGAGATCCGTATTATGGATCTTAAGATCCAGGATATTGTTGCTGAAGGGACAATAGTCAGGCAGGGCGATTATCTTGCTCAGATGGACAGGTCTTCATACTCCAACACCCTGAAGGATGCGATGGATGTCCTGAAGACATACCAGACGAACATCGAAATGAAAGTTCTCGACACGGCAGTTACACTTACGAACCTGAGGGATGATATCAAGAATCAGAAGTATGCGGTTGAGGAAGCCAAGATCACTCTTGACCAGTCGAAGTACGAACCTCCTGCCACAATCCGGCAGGCTGAGATAAAGCTTGATAAAGCCAAACGAAGTCTTGAACAGAAGATTAAGGGCTACGAACTCAGGGTGGCCCAGGTGCTAAAGGATATTAATCATGAAAAGTTGCACCTTGATCAGCAGATGGAATATGTTCAGGCCCTTGAAAACTTTCTCGCAGGTTTCACTATAAAAGCACCCGCCTCAGGAATGGTGATCTATAAAAAAGATCGCATGGGAACCAAAAGGAAAGCGGGATCTAACCTGAATCCTTTCGACAACGTTGTTGCGACTCTGCCTGATCTCTCATCCATGCTCTCCAAGGTTTATGTGAGTGAAATTGAAGTGAGCAAGGTAAAGCCGGGTCAAAAAGTCAGTATCTCAATCGATGCATTTCCATCAAAAGCATTTTCCGGAACTGTTATGACTGTCGCCAATATAGGGGAACAGCTTCCCAACTCCGACGCAAAAATGTTTGAAGTGATTATAAAAGTGGAGGGGAATGATCCTTCACTCAGACCTTCGATGACAACAACAAACAAGATCATCATAAAAACTTACGACAACGTCGTTTATGTGCCTACGGAGTGTGTACAGGCAGGCATTGACAGCATACCATTCGTCTATGAGAAGAATAAAACAAAACAATATGTTGTCGTTGGCGATGCAAACGATAAAAACGTGATCATCGAACAGGGGCTTAAGCCGGGCAGGATGATTTACGTGATTCCCCCGGAAGAACCTGAAAGTTTCAGGACATCCGGGGAGGAGCTTGTCAAAGTCACCCGTGATCGCAACAATGCCAGGAGAATGGAGAACCAGCGGCTGACTCAGCTTTCGATGATGAAAAAATAAGAATTATTTCGGATTTCGGATTTTCGTCCCGATAGCTATCGGGATCGGATTCAATCCGCAATCCTCAATCCGCAATCCGAAATTTCGTGATTTTGAATCAATCTCCAAGTTTTTTAATTCCCATATTATAAAGCGTAAACGCATACAGGTCGGCATACTGCTCTATTGTTTTGCTGACAGGCGTACCGGCCCCATGACCGGCTTTGGTTTCAATCCTGATCAGCACCGGGTTATTTCCTGAATTCCTTGCCTGGAGCTCAGCTGCAAACTTGAATGAATGTGCAGGAACGACACGGTCGTCGTGGTCACCCGTAGTGATCAGTGTGGATGGATAACTCACGCCTTCCTTCACATTATGCACAGGAGAGTACCTGTAAAGGTATTCGAACATCTCCCGGCTGTCTTCCGAAGTCCCGTAATCATAAGCCCAGCCGGCGCCTGCCGTGAATTTATGATACCTGAGCATGTCGAGCACACCGACTGCGGGAAGGGCAACCTTCATCAGGTCCGGCCTCTGCGTCATAACAGCACCCACAAGGAGACCTCCGTTAGAACCTCCACGGATTGCCAGGAAACCGGGAGATGTATATTTCTCCGAGATAAGGTATTCTGCGGCTGCAATGAAATCATCGAAGACATTCTGCTTGTTCATTTTTGTACCTGCAAGGTGCCATTTTTCACCATATTCCCCTCCTCCTCTTATATTCGGGACTGCATAGATTCCTCCAAGCTCAAGCCATGCCGCAACAGTAGGACTGAATGCCGGAGGATAGCTTATGTTGAATCCTCCGTATCCGTACAGCATGGTTGGATTTTTACCATCCTGCGTTGTTCCTTTACGGTATGTAATGAACATTGGTATTTTTGTTCCATCCTTTGAATTATAGAAGACCTGCTTCGATTCATAATCCGCTGAATTGAATGCAACATCGGGCTTTTTAAATATTTCGGTCGTGCCGCTCACCGGTTCGAGCCTGTATATTGAGGGAGGTGTGACATAATTTGTGAAGGTGAAATATACTTCCCTGTCGGCCTTTTTTGCACCGAAGCCTGAGGCCGAACCTTTATCGGGCAATGAGATCTCCCGCACCATTTTGCCTTCACGATCATATTGTTGTACCCTTGATACTGCATCTACCATGTATTCCGCAAACAAATACCCTGCACCTGCAGACGGCTCAAGGACATTTTCAGTTTCAGGAATAAAATCTTTCCAGTTTTCGGGTGAAGGATCGGATGCATCGACAGTTACGACCTTCCTGTTTGGTGCATTCAGGTTTGTAGCTATGAAAAGCCTTGATCCGTCATTGTCAATGATTGAATGGTCGTTATCAAAATTGCCGACAATCTTCCGGATCATGCTGCCGGGTTTTGTAAGATCTTTGATGTAAAGTTCATTGCCGGTTGTTGAGACCGCTGCAGTAATTACCAGGTAATGATTATCCTCAGTAACCTCGCCATCCACGTACCTTCTGACAATATCGCCCCCGAAAACCACCTCATCATCAGCCTGTTTCGTGCCAAGCTTGTGAAAATAGAGCTTGTGATGGTCCGTCTTTGCTGAAAGCTGGCTTCCTTCAGGCTTGTCGTAGCTTGAATAATAAAAGCCTTCCTGTGCCTGCCATGACAATGTTCCGAATTTGATGTTGGTAAGGGTATCTTCGAGAATTTCCTTCTTTACTGCATCCATCACTATCACCTTGCGCCAGTCGGATCCGCCTTCCGATATTGAATATGCTACAAGGCTGCCGTCTGTCGAGAAGTCCATCTCACCAATGGAAGTGGTACCGTCAGCAGAAAAATTGTTGGGATCGAGAAATACCTCAGGTTCACCATTGCCTTTCTGACGATAGATGACTGACTGATTCTGAAGCCCGTCGTTTTTTGAAAAATACGTGAATTCACCTTCATTGAAAGGCATTCCGTATTTTTCGTAATTCCATATTTTTTCTATTAATTCCCTTATCTGAAAACGATACGGGATTTTATTCAGGTAATCGAATGTAACCTTGTTCTGTGCCCTGACCCATTCGGCTGTTTCAGGAGACATGTCATTCTCGAGCCACCTGTATGGATCCGGAACCTTCGTGCCAAAATAATCATCCGTAACATCTGTCGTCTTTGTCTGTGGATATTCAATTTTCATGTTTTCTTTTTGTTTGCATGCAGTAAAAACTGTAAGTGCAATCAGTACAGCAAGTTGTTTTTTCATTGATTTTCAGAAAGTTTATTGTACAATATTGGATATTAACAATACGTAATTAAAGTATGTTGAATTCAGCAGACATGAATATTCCGGAATTTTAATAAAACAGAGAGGTCTTTGATTCAAATTCATTAGTTTTGGACCTTCAAAAATCAAAAAAACTAAAGTATGAAAAAAATAATTCTCGCAACTATTGTTGTTTTTATAATTGCTGTTTCCGCCAGTGCACAGGATTACAAAACAGGAATTGGCCTGAGAGCAGGATATCCTGCAGGTCTGACAGTAAAGCATTTTCTCAACAGGACTGCCGCTCTTGAAGGCCTACTGTCAACCAGGTGGGGGGGATTTGTCGTCACAGGTCTGTTTGAAGCCCATAAACCCCTGGCTGATGTCGACAGGCTTCACTGGTTTTATGGATTCGGTGCTCATGTCGGATTCTGGAATGGCCATTACAATTATAATTACTGGGGTGAACCCGGCACTGCCTACACCCTTGTAGGAATCGATGGCATCCTCGGGCTTGAATATAATTTCAAGGAAATCCCTGTAAACATCGGACTGGACTGGAAACCCGCTTTCAATCTTACAGGTTATCAGGGTTTCTGGGGAGACAACGGGGCGCTTTCGATAAGGTACATTTTTTAAGACAGGAGACGGAACACTGAAGACAGAAGCACTCAGCGTGTTTTGCGTCTTTACGTGAAACAAGGAAACAGGACCTTGCGACCTTGCGGCTTGGCGACTTTGCGTTGAAACATATTTAAGGAAGAATTAATTGCTGGTGGCTGTTAATTCTTCCTTTTTCTTTAACTTGAGTGCTTTGATAATTAAACTGACCTTAAAATAAAAGCACTATGAAAAAATTGCTCATCTTTCTTGCATTGTGTTTACCCGTCACACTGTCGGCCCAGAATAAATTCAACGGTCTCGACATGAACATGGGAAACCTGTACAGGCTTTCCGATGCGAAAACACGATCGATCAGCCCGGAGAATTTCAACGGTGAAAAAGGGAAAGCAGGCATGGCTGACCTTACGGATAAAGAAAAGCCAAACGCCGCAAATGCCTCTAATGCTGCCCGTGACCTTGGCCAGGGCTGGAAAGTAAACCCTTACATAAGAATTAATTCAGGACAGACAATCACGCTTGCTGACATCGACGGACCGGGTGCAATCCAGCATATCTGGATGACACCTACAGGCACCTGGCGATATTCTATTATCAGGATTTACTGGGATGGTGAAACTGAGCCCTCTGTCGAATGTCCCGTCGGTGATTTTTTCGGAATGGGCTGGGGCTCATACTCCCAGCTTTCTTCACTTGCCATCTGTGTTAATCCCGGGAGTGCTTTCAATTGCTACTGGATGATGCCTTTTCGCAAAAAATGCAGGATAACCATGGAGAATATCAACGACCGTGATGCGATGACGCTTTATTACCAGATAGATTATACTCTCACAGATGTTCCTGCAGATGCCGGTTATTTTCATGCCCAGTTCAGAAGGTCAAATCCCAATTCGAGCTCGGTACATACCATCATTGACGGCGTCAAAGGGAAAGGCCAGTATGTTGGTGTGTACATGGCCTGGGGAGTTCACAATAATGGCTGGTGGGGCGAAGGTGAAATCAAGTTCTTTATGGATGGAGACACGCAGTTTCCTACAATTTGCGGCACCGGAACTGAAGATTATTTCTGCGGTTCATACGATTTTGACACCAATAAGAAGAATGCAGCAGGGGTGAACGAAACCAACTATACGGAATTCTGCACTCCTTATAATGGCTTGCACCAGGTAATTAAAGGCGATGGACACTATCAGGTTATGCAAAGGTTCGGCCTTTACAGGTGGCACATCATGGATCCTGTGAGATTTGAGAAGGATCTGAAGATAACCATCCAGGATCTGGGCTGGCATAAAGACGGACGTTATCTTAAACAGCAATCCGACATCTCATCGACATGCTTCTGGTACCAGGCTGAGCCTCACGCATCATTCCCAAAATTACCGGGATGGCAGGGATTGGAGGTGAATTAAAAAATATTTTATAATTTCAGAAATCAAATCAAATCAAATTAATCATCATATGAAAAGCAATAAA
Source organism: Bacteroidales bacterium (assembly GCA_035299385.1). GTDB lineage: Bacteria > Bacteroidota > Bacteroidia > Bacteroidales > VadinHA17 > LD21. The sequence goes on from DATGWQ010000170.1 coordinate 43,562, forward strand.
GAGCTGAGCCGCAGGAAGTTTATATCCGGCGCTGCAATGGCAACAATCGGAACTATGGGAGCTGTACAGCTGCTGAATTCCTGCAAAAACGAAAAAACAGCAAAGGAAAAAATAGGTCCCTTGAATATTCCTGACAGGGCGCCTGACGGAAAGCCTTTGAAAGCAGGCCTTATTGGCTGTGGCGGAAGAGGGACCGGCGCTGCCCTTAACTTTCTCGACGCGGGCCCGAATCTTGAAATTGTTGCTCTCGGCGATGTATTCCAGGACAGGCTTGATAAATGCCGTTCAGAGCTGAAGACACAGAAAAATGTACAGATAGCTGATGAAAAGTGTTTCCTTGGTTTCGATGCATATGAAAAAGTTATCGATTCAGGAGTCGATATAGTTCTGCTCTGTACACCTCCTCATTTCAGGCCGCAGCATGTTGAGGCAGCCGTAAAAGCGGGCAAGCACATCTTCATGGAAAAACCGGTGGCTGTCGACCCGGTGGGCGCCAGGCAGATGATGGTCAACGTGGAAAGGGCCAAGCAGCAGGGGATAAGCATGGTGAGCGGAACGATACGCCGTGTTCAGAAAGATTTCATGGAAACATGGCGGCATGTTCAGAATGGCGAAATTGGTGATATCGTAGGAGCAAATATAATCCGGAACGGAGGCGGGCTGTGGGTGATCAAACGCCAGGCCGGAATGTCCGATATGGAATACATGCTTCGTAACTGGGCCAATTTCTGCTGGCTTTCAGGCGATCATATCGTCGAGCAGTTCATTCATGAAGTCGATGTGATGAACTGGTATATGGGCAAGATCCCTGTAAAGGCAATAGGTTGGGGCGGACGCCAGAGAAGGGTTACCGGTGACCAGTATGATTTCTTCAGCATAGAATATGTTTATGACAATGGCATGCATACACACTGTGCCGCCCGCCAGATAACAGGATGCAGCAACCTTACACTGCAGCATATAGTTGGCTCCGAAGGTTATGCGAATGCAAAGGGCATGATATATAATAATAAAGGTGAGGAGGTTTGGAATTACGAAAAAATGGCAACTTCCGCTGTGGAAAAGAATCCTGAGGATAAAACCTGGAAGGTCACGGATCCATATGTGCAGGAGCATATCAATCTTGTATCAGGAATCCGCTCAGGTAACGTGGTAAATGACGGTGAAGCACAGGTCAACTCCACAATGATCACAATCATGGGAAGGATGTCGGCGTACACAGGCAAGGATGTTACCTGGGAACAGGTTATGAACTCAGACCTGTACCTTGGCCCGAAAACATATGCATGGGGTCCCGTCGAGCCGGCAATACCGGAAGTGCCGCCTGTGATTGGAGCCGAACCAAAAGTATGAACAGTTTATCAAGTTTATAAAGTATGTCAAGTTTATAAAGTTTGTCAAGTTTATAAAGATAATCTAGATGATCAAGGTCTATTATGAATGAAGTTTGACAGATTTGAAGATATCATTGCATGGCAGAAGGCAAAAGAAATGGCTTTGCATGTCTATTCTGCTTTTAAGAATAATAATGATTATGGGTTTAAAGACCAGATATTCAGATCTTCAGTTTCTGTCATGAATAACATTGCAGAAGGATATGAAAGAAAATCCAATCAGGATTTTCAACGGTTCCTTTTTATTGCCAAAGGTTCCTGCGGAGAAGTAAGGTCCATGATCCAACTAGCTTATGAATTGAATTATATTTCTGTTCAGGAATATGATTCGCTATGGAAGCTTTCATTTGAAATTTCTAAAATTTTGTCAGGATTAATTAAAGCTTTAAACTGATAAAACTTGAAAAACTTGACAAACTTGAAACTTGACAAACTTGAAACTTGACAAACTTGAAACTTGACAAACTTGAAACTTGACTTGACAAACTTGAAACTTGACAAACTTGACAAACTTGACAAACTTGACAAACTTGACAAACTTGACAAA